>CABSAN010000029.1 GCA_902475785.1 uncultured Collinsella sp. | reverse complement strand
CAACTGATTTGTAATCAGTGGGTTGCAGGTTCGATTCCTGTCACTGGCTCCATGAAAGAAAAAGCAGGTCAGAGTGTGTTTTTCTCTGGCCTGCTTTCTTTTATATGGCTGCCGTGTGCAATGGGCTGTGCAACGATGTGTGCAATAAAACGGGTTTTGGATCCTATATCGAATTATCAAAATTCATAGTTTCGCCATTATTATTGGTCGTGCCCGTCCATTTTCCGGGCGATTTTATCCATCTGATCGTTGCTGATCTTTTTATCATTTTTGCGTCGAATACGCTGTTCGTGCGCTTTGCAGCAATAGCCATTTTTGTCACGAGCGTTGTTTCGCTCTTTGGACCGGTCTTCTTTCGCTTCTTCTTGCTTGACGTAGGCCCTCATTCTCTGCTGGCGGATTTTGTACGGTCGTCCGCATTCGCGGCAAGTGTTCCAGGAGAAATGGCTTTCAAGGGTTTCTAGTAGTTGTATCGCCCAAGCTCTTGTTAGGCTTCCGTAAATCGGGTTTTGGCCGTTTAAATTCCGGTTGACCATTCGACGTAAAGTTTGCTCTTGAATGAAGGTATGGGGTTCTGGCTGAGGGTTAATAGCGAGGTCGATGAATGTTGCCAGGGCAACTTCTATTGTCTTGAATTGATTGCTCACCCATATCTTGGTTCCTTCGTCCATTTCAAATGTTCCGGGTTTCGCTACTGCTAACTGGGGCTCGGACGCATCGACCATCTGGAGCGACATACGTAGCTGCGAAAATCTGTTTTCAATAATCTCCTTGTTTTGGGAGATGCATACTTGATGCAGAACATAGTCGTATGCACGGTCACCGTAAGCTGCTTTGCCTGTGAATAGAAGCGTGGCTAATTGCATGAATGCCATCGTTGTAACGAGATCGTCCAACAGTATGACCTGTTCCTTCTTGTATCTAATATCTTCGATTAAGTTTGCGACTTCTGTTCCCTGAGAGCGCCCCCTATCTTTGAAGTTATTAAACAAGGCGCATTCGGGGTTTAGGCTGATTTCAGAGCACCTTTCTGATGCATTCAATGCGTCGTACCAAATGTCTAGACCATCTTGCTCCGGTTTATCGGAGAAGACGTCGTTTGAAGTGAAACGCTTTTCAACACGCTCTGATTGCCCCGCGTATGGGGTGACGGGAAGTCCGTACCGCTCGACAAATTGAATGATTTTCTTTGGATCCGTCAGGTCTACGTCTAAAAGGGTTCCGGTGGAGAAACCCGAGGGGACGCCGTAGGCGGTCGAATGGGGTTTGCAAATGAGCGCGGTGCGTTCCTTCCCGAAGACTTCGATTTTTTTTTCGCGACAGGACGGAAGCGTCCAAGGTCTGATTTCTGGTGTCATAGCTGCTGGTACTTTGATTGCGGGTTGGTTCATAGCTCTCTCTCCTTAATGCTGTCAACCGAAGTAATTCGTTCTATTCATAAGATATATAAGACAACACCAGAGGTAAAGCATAGTATCGAAATTGCATTCGAGGTAAACGAAAGGAGTCTAGATGAACGGTATGGATTCGCAGAAACGAGACGCGATCGCGCGTAAAGCGTGGTGTCAGGCAATCGTCAAGTTGCCGTCCGCATACGCCACCTCGCGAGATATCGCCAAGTTGTTGAATGTCTGTAAGACCAAATCTATACAGATTCTTAAGGCGGCCGGTGGCGTGAAGATTGCCGGTGTTTGGCGCGTGGACAAGGCCGACCTGATTCTGTACCTGGCCTCTGTGGAGGAGGGCAACGATGCACTCTAAGACGATCGCTGAAGCTTTGGTAGACGCACTATCCGTCGGCGGTACGCGCGGTTGCGCCGCGCACGCCGCCGGCGCGAGCTGCGCAACCGAGCGTACCGCCGACGGCGGCGGCACCGTAATGATCCCAAACGAGAAGGACATGATGGACGTGGTGAACAATATGAACGTTGATTCATCCCCCACCCCCATCCTTGATATCAAGACGGTTATTAGTGCTGAGGAGTATATGCAATTGATAGGTAAACATGGCAATTCCCTTATCGTCCAAGAGGGGAAGATGAAAGATGCTCCCAAGCTAATCGAAGATGGTGTAGCGCGACTGCTTGCGGATATGACTGAAACGCAAAAGGAGAATCGACGATCCATGACGGTAGGCGAGAAGTGGCTGTGGGTGGTTGAAAATGACCAAGATTCTGCTGCTATAGAGGCGGCTGCTACCGCTATCTGTTGTGGAGATAAATACCTTTTTGCAAGTGCAAAGAAGATGGTGTCCGCTTGGGATAGCGCCAACCTATACGGTCCTAATAGCAAGGACAGGACCTTGGACGCATATCGTGGGGCGCAGAATCTGTTGATAGCGTACTTGGGCTATTCGGATTCTCCGACAGAGGTGGATATGCTTTTCGAATTGCTAGACGATCGACGCATCAATAAACGTATGACTATTCTTTCATCAGAATATACTGGCAATGAGCTTCGAAAACACTATCTGAGTATCGGCGCTAAGGTTAAGCATGTGGAGGCACTGTTTTCGTGTCTAAAGAAAACTGTGCATTCAGCATCAGGTTGATAGTCGCTTAGCGATATGGATTATTGGACCCAGCTCGCTGGGTCTTTTTTATGGCTGAACAGAGCGGCACGTGTAAAAAACCAAGATACTCTTCGCCGATTAAACGCCAAATGGAACGAGCGCGTATTCGCTATTTCTTTAAAATAGTGACGTCTGAATAACAACAAAGGAGTCACTATATGAAGACCGTCTACGATGCCCTTGATCCCATCGTCAATGGGTCGGCAACGACCAAGGAGAAGGGCGATAAGTACGAGGCGGCCTGCGTTTACTATCTCAAGAACGACCCCTTCTACGCGCTGTTCTTTTCCCGTGTCGGGACGATAACCCAGGCACCCGAATGGGATAACAGTTTGTTTTAAGGGAAAGGAAGCCGTATGGCGAAAAAGGGATATATCTTCTGGGACAGCGAGACGGCGAATCCCCAGCAGAGGATATGCCAGGTCGCTTATATCCTCACGGATCTTGAGGGAAACTGCCTGGGCGACCCGGTTTGCCGGGTGATCAATCCTGAGAGCGAGATTGGTTGGTGGAGTAGGTCTCATCTGGAAATCGATTGGGACTCACTGGACGACATGCCGACCTTTGTCCGCTTCTGGGAGGATGCCGGTCTGGCGGATTTGCTGCGAGACTACATCCTGGTCGCGCATAACGCCAACGGCGCCGATATCCACCACATCAAGAAGAGTCTGGCTGCCTACGACATCGAAATGCCCGAGATCGAAGTAATCGATACGATGCTGGTGGCGAAGCAGAAGGGTCTGCCTGGAGCGCTTGTCGACCTCTGCGAGCATTACGGCGTGCATCTTGATAGCCACCACGATGCCATGAGCGACGCCGAGGCGTGCCTTGGGGTTTTCCGTGGGCTGGCCGGCGAGTTCGGTGCGCTCGAGCCCGCCGTTTGGGCTCCGAATGCCTCCTCCCATCATGGCCGCAAGCGTGTTTTCACGGGCTTGGGACTGGTGAACGGGTCTCAGGAAACCATCGAAGAGGTTTTGGCGAAAGCCGAGGAGGCGGGCCACAGGGGCGATCCGGGCGAAATCACCGATCCGGTCGGACTCAAGGTGAAGGTATCCGGCGTTACTCCGGGCTACAATCGCGATGAGATCCTTGCCGCACTTAAGGAATGCGGGATGAAAGCGACCGATGGCAAGCCCGCGCAGAGCACGAAGTACCTCGCAATAGGCGACAACGTGGGACGAAGCAAGCTCGACGCAGTTTTCAGCGGCAACTCGCAGGCAAAAATCGTCACGACGGGCGAGTTGCTTGAGGTCATGAACCGATTTGGCAAGGCGGAATAGAAGGGAAGGCTCGATATGGCCGTCAATTTGAAAACCGTAAAAGACACGGTGAATCTTGCAGCGGGGGTTTTGGCCGCCGCCGCCGGGGTTGTCGATGGGGCAAGGCAGCTCGGTTTCGATGTCGATGGAGCCGTGAAAAGCGCTGCCGACGGGGCAACCAACGGCGCACGCGCTGTTGCCGACGGCATCGGCAAGGGGTTTGGTGCGGCGGCGGAAGGCGTCGGCGCGGCAGCCGGCGCGTTGGGGGATGCCACGAAGGCGTTCCAGGACTCAAGGGCCGCCGCGGAGGCTCGCAAGAAGATCGATGCCGCCAGGCAATCAATATTTGAAGGCGCGTCGACGGTGATGCCCCTGCACGAGTTCATCTGCCAGCAGGGCAAAGCCTCCGAGGCTGCGTTCAACGGCTACGATATGCCCGGCTGCTATCTCATCGCGACATACCGCAGGCATGACCACGATAAGAACTTCAGCGACTATCTCGGAATATACGTGGGGTCAAGTGAGCGTATGGCGGACGATATCGCGTCCATACCCACGCGATTGGGCGATCCGGATGTCTACGCCGACTACAAGTACCGGCAAAACATTTTGCTATTCGTGTATCCGTGCGAGCTGAAGGACGTCGACGAACGCCGTGGGCTCCTGCTGCGTTCGTTTGACGGCGAGAGGCTCTACAACGGCACTGGATTATCGGTCGAGAGGGCGGCGGATGAAGACCTATAACCTGGACACCATCAAGAAGGTCCCCTTGCGCGAGGTGTGGCCGCATGAGGCCCACGACTTCACCAAGTGGCTGGCCGAGGAGCAGAATCTCGCAACCCTCGGGACGGCGGTCGGAATCGAGCTCGAGCTCATAGAGACGGAGTCCTCGGTCGGATCCTTCAACGTGGACATCTACGCGCAGGAGTCCGGTACGGGCCGCAAGGTGATCATCGAGAACCAGCTCGAGGACACCAACCACGACCACCTCGGCAAGGTGATCACGTATGCCGCCGGCAAGGGCGCCGAGGTCGTCATCTGGGTCGTGGCGCGCGCCCGCGACGAGCACCGCCAGGCCATCGAGTGGCTCAACCAGCACACCGACAGCGATTTCGGGTTCTTCCTGGTCGAGGTCGAGCTCTGGAAGATCGGGGGCTCCCTGCCCGCCCCGCGCTTCGGCGTGGTCGAGCAGCCGAACGAGTGGACCAAGACCGTGAAGCTCTCCGAGGGGCTCAGCGAGACCGAAAAGGTCAAGCTGGCGTACTGGACGGCCTACCGCGAGGTGGCGGGCGGCCATCCGGAGTTCCTCAAGGAGTTCAGCCCACAGAAGCCCAGCAAGGACCATTGGTCGATGCTTCGCCTGGGGGTCTCGGCATACCATCTCGCCCTGCTCATCGATACGCACAAGGGCCGCACGGGCATCGAGTTGTACGTGGACGACGACAAGGAGATCGGGCACCGCGCCATCGCCAACAGCGGGGTCTTCGAGGATCACCTCGGGCTGACGGCGGCACCCTTCGATGCGAAAAAGGCATCGGGGCTGCGCTTCTACAAGGCGGGCCACCCCATCAAGGGCCACCAGGACGCATGGCCGGGGTACATCGAGGAACAGCTCGGATGGGCCCTCGAGATGAAAAAAATAATCGCGGAGATCGAGCTCTAAAAAACGCCCCGGCAGTAAATGAACTGCACCCCAAAACTTGGACGGCTTAAATAAGAACTACGCCGCAAGGGACTGTCTCCGGAACTCCTCCGGGGTCAGTCCCTTCAGTTTAACCTGGCGCCTCCTCGTGTTCCAATGGACCACGAAGTCGTCGAGGTCCTCCTTGCCGGATCGGTCCTCGCAGCAAAAGAGCATCGACTCATGAAGGCAGGCGAGTTCGTAAACGATATCCTCGAGTTCCATATGGCTCCTATCGAAAAGTGAATAGCGTCTCTAATGGTTCCGATGCTGGACGTGGGCTGCCGGCGTCCGCCGCGAATCGGCTTCGGCCCCGCGGCCGGGTGGCACCTCCGCTACGCCGCGTCAAGGGGGCCCATGAGACCCCGCACAAACCTCCGCTCCGCTCCGGTTGGTGGAGGTCGTCATGGACCTCCCTTGACCCGTCTTCGCTCCGGTGCGGCTTTGCGGGGAGCAAAGCCGACGACGGCGCGCGGCGTCGCCATTCGGCTTTGCCCGCGGGGGCGAGATGTTGAGGGCAGGTTGCCCGGAACGGAGGAAGACATGCAGCAGCTGATGACCGAGGAAATCGCCAAGACGGTGCCGAGGCTCTATGGGCAGGACGGGGCGGAGGCCCCCACGGTCTACGCCCACTACTTCTCGTGCGTGAACGGATGGGACTGGTGGCTGCTCGAGTTCGACGGAACGGACGAGGCGTTCGGCCTCGTCGAGGGCTACGACGACGAGCTCGGCTACTTCAGCATCAAGGAGATGGCCGAGCTGAACCGCCAGATGGGGTTCGCCGCCGTCGAGCGCGACGAGCACTTCTCCCCGAAGCCGCTCAGCGCCGTCAGGAGGAGGTAGCCGCATGGTCACGGTCGAGTTCGACTCCATGGGCGAGGCGGTCCGCCTCGCCCTCGTGGCCGGTGCGTATGTGGGCGGCGGCCTGGCCGTCCTCCTCCTCGACGCCACGGACCCGCGCTCCGAGGGCTACATGGCCGAGTGGGGCGCGCTCACGGCGAACGTGCCGGCGGCGGCCGAGTGGTGCCGCGGACGCGGCGACATCGCCATCGACGCCGACGTGCCCGCGGCGCTCCTCGAGGCGCTCGAGGCCGCCGGCACGGTCCGGATGGCCGACCGCTCGGCGGCGTCCGGGATGGCCCGCTACCCGCTGGCCACGGTCGCCGGGCACGCCCTCGACGGCATGGGCGGCCTGACCGAGACCTTGGAGGAGGCCCTCGGCTCGACGGTCGTCGTCGAGTACGAGTCGGGAGGCGACGGCGGCGCGTTCGAGGTGGGGACCGCGTCGGCGCGCTCGGCCGAGCTCGGGCGCCTCATCGCCGACGCGAGGTCCGAGGCCGACGCGCTGGCGGTCGCCGGCGGATGGGCTGCCGTCCGGGTCGGTTTCGGGGATGCCGAGACCATCGACTGCGAGACGGGCCGGACGGTTTACGTCGCGGGGTGAAATGGGAGGAGGGCGCGGGCGCGGTCCGGATGGGCCGCGCTTTTCCTTTCCCGGGGATACGGGACTCCCACCGTCCAAGTGCCTTGGACGGTGGGAGCTGGATACGACGATATACTGCGCGTGCAACGGGGACACGCGCCTCCTTTTCGGTTGACTCCACCAGTTCGTACAGAGACTTTTCGATTTCCCGCTTTGATTTGGAGGTCTGTAATTCCATATTTCTGGAATACGGCACGAGGCTGAGCTTCGAAATCGCGTCTTGCGTCGGTAGATTGTTCCGCGTCCGCGACCAGTTTTTCAAGGGTGCTAAGCTGGGACTGTATTGAGAGTTCGTTTAGGTGGTTCACATTGTCCATAGCGGTGACCACCAATGTTGAATAGCTGTCTTGAAAGACTGTGTCACGCTAGTGTCGGTATCAATTTGATACTACGAACAAATTAGAACTAAATGGATATAGTTTCCATACTAATTAAAACAAATTTGCATTCAAGTTTTTATTTAAACTTGATTTAAGGCGGAGTGGAATGTGAGCGCGCAAGGAGATGTGGAATCGATGAGAGCCTCAAAAAAAATTACTGCAGTGTTATCATCTTTCATCCTCTCTTTTCTTCCATTTCTGATTCTATGGGCGGCTTGGTCAGCCCTCCCTGATACAATTCCCGCTCATTGGAGTGGGGGTGTGGTTGATCGATGGGGTAATAAGCTTGAATTGCTGGTTGTTCCGCTGTTTTCTCTGATTGGTTCTATTGCAATTTCTGTGTACCTTATTGTTTCCACGCGGCGAAGAGAGTTCGCGGATTTCTCTGTTCGAATGCGACGGGACTTTGTTGCGTGCTATATTTCTGGCCTTCTTTTATCGACAACCTGCTCAGTGATAATTGCCGTTTGGGTTCAGTTGATTCTTACGCAAAACACTGCGGTTGATGGGGGGCTTGGACTATCGATCCTGTATTCCCTTCCCGGGCTATATGTGATCTTGTGCGCTTTGCCGCCTTTTTATGCGAGCGGCGAGAGCAAAAAGGCAGAGCGCCTGATAACAGTTCTTATTGGCGGCGCGGAGATTGTTCTTTGTGGAATAGTGCTTGAAGGTTCGGCTGCCTCTTATGCGATGATTGGACTGATGATTCTGTTCTGTGCGTTTGAGATTGTGTCACAGGTAAGGGATAGCCGGTCCTTATGAGTTGAATTACGCGCGTGCGGATATAAAGGGTGGCATGTTAAGCTGGTCGTTTTCTCGTTCTGGGACATTTGCAGTAGGATGAGTGGGACTAGGCGCGCTGCGGTGTGATGGTGACGGTTGAGACTTGTATCGTTGCAAATCCGCTGATGCACATTTTGCTATTGGGCTTGAAGGTGGGACCGACAGGCCTTTGTTTGGGATGTTCTGGTCGTCCAACGCGTGTTGCACGGCTTTATATTGTTACGCTCGTTCGGCGCTCCGTTGGAGCATTTCCGGGTTTGTCGGCATCATGACTTGGCCAAGTGACACGCTTGCCGGGACGGTTGTAACGCCGCGCCGGTTCCGTGTGCTCCTTCGTTGTTGGCCTGTCCAGCCGGGGGCGGATTCGGCCTCATGTTGTGGCGCACGGCCTTCAGGGGCTTCCCCTGGCGAGTTATGTTCGTCCGTATGGGTAAGGGTCGGGTTGAGCTGACAATCCCGTGTCGGAAGGGGCTTGGACCATGCGCGCGATGACAGAGATTGAGTGGCTGGACGGCCGTGTGACGAAGGTGCCGGAGCTCGCCCTGGGCGATGCGTTCGGCGAGAGCGTCCAGGCGGAGCTCGATTTCGGGTTCGACGATGGGTTGGAGGGCCTTTGGGTTGAGGTGCGCCATCATGAGTGAGCAGGATAAGGGCGCACTACGGGCGCCCGGGATTTTGCGGCGCAACTCGGCGTGCCGAGTTCGTTTTCGCTGGTAGCGTGGAAAGATAAACCGAAAGACCGCCACGGCCCGCCGTCATACGCGCCTCGCGTGCCGTATGACGGCGGGCCGTTTTCGCAGGCAGGGCCGCATGACGCCTTAGAACCCGTCGGGCGTGGCGGACACCTTGCGCTTCCTGCCGCCGGACGGTGACCCCTTGGGCTTTTTCGGCTTCTCCGGGATGCGCCATACCGGTGCCGGACCGGCGTTGCGGGCCTCCCCCTCGAGCGCCAGCGCGAGCAGCGCGCCCTCGGCCTCCGGTGACGTCATGCCGAGCAGCGGCCCCAGGAACGTCTCGGTGATGTCGCGGCTGGCGAGCGCCATCGGGCCCTCCGCGTCGATCACGAGCGCGCCGTTCTCGCGCGCGCTCCAGGCCATGAGCTCCGACGGGGTGATCAGCGGCCGGCGCGCCACGGAGAACGACTTTCCGGACGAGGAGCTCTGCGTCCCCTTGGTGGAGCTCTGCCCGGTCGTCTTGACGCTGTAGTCGCCGAGGCGCTTGCTGATCTCCTCCGCCTCGCCGACGGACTCTACCGAGAGGACGACCTGGGTGCCGAGCAGCGCCAGCAGCGCGTCCGACTCGGCCCTCGAGTAGCCGCACCGGGCCTCGAGCAGATGGGTGTTCTGGAGCACGAAGACGACGTGCAGGCCAATGCTCCGGACCTCGGCGAGGTCGCCGAGGAGGCGGGGGATCTTGGGGATCCCGGACCCCTCGTCGATGGCGAGCAGGGTCTCCGCCGGCAGCCTGCCGCCTGACAGGCGCGCGGTCTCGCGCAGCGCCGACAGCGCCTGCGAGAAGATGCACGAGACGAGCGCGCCGCGGTCGCCCCGGTCCGTCGCGCTGGCGATGTAGAGGATGGTCGGCTTGCGCCCGACCGATGCGAGGTCGACCTCGCCGTCCCAGAGCATGCGGCTGACGTCGTCGTCGCAGAAGGACATGAGGTAGTTGCGCGCGGTGGAGACGAGGGCCTCGCCTCCGCCGCCGTTCGACGAGGCGACGAGGAGGAACTGGCGCGCCGGGTTTCCCGCCGGCAGGTCCGCGGCGAGCTCCTCCAGCGACTTGACCGCGCTCTTCCCGTCGCGGGGCTCCAGGAGTGCGAGCACGGTCGAGAGGTTCCGCGCGCCGTCGGGGATCCGCCCGTCCGTAATCGCGAGCAGGCAGAGGCCGGTCAGCAGGTTGCGGCTGGCGTCCGTGAAGAACCTCTGGCCAGAGGAGAAGGCGTCGGGCACGATGGCCGCCGACAGCTCTCGGAGCTCGGCCACGGCACCTGCGACGCCCTCGGTCCCGAGTGCCGCGATGGCGCGGTCGAGGGGGTTGAACCTCGCCGACTTGACGGGCTCGTCGAGCCGGATGGCGACGACCTCCATCCCGGCCCTCCTGGCGAGCGGCTCGGTCCATGCGCGAATCTCGGACTTCGGGTCGTGGACGATGACGGACGTCGGGATCCCGTGGGCGTTGCGGTCGATCGCCGCGACGATCGAGGGTGCCGTCGCACGTCTGCTCTTGCCCGCGCCGCTGCCCGCCCTTATGAGGCAGTGGACGGCGGGGACCATCGCGATACCACCACCGATGCAGCCGGCCGCCACGAGTCCCTCCGCGGCGGCCTTCCCGTCCCAAGGAGGGCAGCGCCTCGCGACCCTGGAGGGCCTCGACTCGAGCCAGGCGTCCCCGTGCGTGCGCGTGGGCGCGCGGTCGCCGGCGAACGTTCCGTCGTGGAGTCTCGCCCATGAACGGGCCCAAGAAACGAGGCCGAGGATGAGGACGGCCGTCGCGACGAGGGCGAGGGCCGCGAGCACCTCTCCTATCTCGCCCGACGCCGCCGCGTCGGCGGCCGCTTCGAGAGGGCTGCGGAAGACGTAGGCGGGCTCGGGGCCCGGGTCGGCCGTGGGCAGCCGCAGCAGGACGGAGAGGCCCGAGATGAGGGATAGAGTCCACCACCTGGCGTAGCCCCAGGCGCTGACGGTCGCGGCGCAAGCTATGACGGCGGCGACGCCGTGGGCCGCGAGCGTGCCGGCGAGTTCCTTTTTCATATCGCGGTTGAAGGATTTCGGTTTCATCTCGTGATCGTCCTTTCTATTCTGTTGGCGATTTTTACTGCAGGGACGTTCGTCGGCCTGGCGCCGACGGAGGCGAGGATCCTCAGGGTCGCGGCGATGAGCCGCAGCGCCCTCTTGCCGGCCTCGTCCCCCATGTCGCGTCCCCCGGTGTCCCGCGTGGTCTCCCTGGCGACCAGTGCCGCCATCGCGGTGGCGCGCCCGAGGGCCGGGCCGGGCGACGGCGCATGCCTGAAGGCCCGGTCTGCCGTGGGGCACCCCCTGAGGTCTGCCGGCACGAGGTCCCGGCCGTGCGCGACCTTTCGCGCGATCCTTTCGAGGCGCGCCTTCGGGATGCAGGAACGGGCCTCGGTGGCGAGCCCGGCCTCCCGCCGCCTCTCCACCGCCGGGCCGGTTGCCGGGACGGCGCGTCGCGTTGGCATCTCCTCACGAGTCGGCGTCCTGTCGGGCACCAGGACGCGCAGGGCCGCGTTCTCACATCTGAGATCGAGGTCGGCGGCCGCCTTGCGGACGTAGGCGTCCCGCGCCTCCCCGGTCAGGCACTTGAGGTCGGCGCACCTCTCGACCGCCTTCCTGTGGCGCTCCAGCGCGCCGGCGAGCTCGGGGGAGCCGGATGCCGCCCGGTCGAGGGCCTCCCTCAACGCGGCGGAGGCCTCCGGGTGGAAACGCCTGAGGTGGGCGGCCTCGATCCTTCCGTTCGGCGGCAGGCCGATGCCGAGCTTTCCGCGGTCGATTCGCGCAACTGCTTCCAGGGCTGCCTTCCTCGCGAGGTCGCGCTCGATGTACGCTTCCCGCAGCAGCGGCGCCATGGCCTTCGAGGAGATCTCGAGCCTGGCCGCCTCCATCTTCCCCTTTGGCAGCAGGGAGTCCCAGTCGCCCGAGCGGTCGACCGTGAGGATGTGGACGTGGTGGCTCGTGCCGTTGACGTGCATCGCCGCGTAAAACTCCACGCGGCTCTCGGGCACGCCGGTCATCTCGGAGAAGAGCCTCGGCCACTCGGAGCGCACCAGGGCCTGCCAGGCGTCCAGGCGGTCGAGTCCGGCCCCGGGGGCGATGTCGTTCGGGACCGTGACGACGGTGGTGAGCACCGCGCCGCCGTTTTGGGCGATGGCGCGCCTGGCCTCCGCCACGGGGACCGGGCCGTCCGCGCCCCAGAGGCCGCCGGTCGAGCCGGTCCTGTTCGCGGCGTAGGCGGCCAGGCCGTCCACGCCGAGCCTCCGCCCGTCGGCCTCGCTGAGCTCGATGACGACGCCCCGGCGGGTGCCCGCGTAGGCCGCGAGGCCGGCTGCCGAGGCCCTCGCCACCGCCCCGGCGCGGACGACGGAGTGGTTGACGATGACGGGTGGGCTAGCCATCGGCACGCTCCCGCGCGTGGAGCTTCACCTCGTCGATCCTGCCGAGGCCGGCGCGGCTGAGCTCGCCGGCCTGCGCGAGGTAGTTCTTCCAGATGTCCGCGACGGGGACGTCCTCGAGCGAGGCGTAGGACGCCTTGAGGACGTCGGCCGACATGAGGCCGGCCATGATGGCGGCGGTCATGGGGCGCGAGAGGACCGCGGCGATGCGGTCCTCGGTGGCGTCGAGCTTGCGCTCGATGTCGAGTGCGGCGACGTCCATGCGCGCGTCGACGATGCCGCGGATGAAGCCCGCGACCTCGTTGCCGTAGAGGTCGAGCTCCTCCGCGGCGAGCGCCGAGCGCAGGAGAGAGCGGATCTCGTCGCTGACGTTGGAGTTGTCGAGCTCCGCCCGCGTCTTGAGGGCGGTGTAGAGCTTGTGGTCGATTTTTACGCTGATGGTTTTGGTTTCGGCCATAGGGTCTCCTCATAAAACAGGGGGCCGTTTGGCCCCCTGTGGTGTCTATTCGTCTTCCGTGTGTGTAATCGGATAGCCTTTTGGCGCTTTAGCCGCCGGCAAGGGCGTATATGCGATGAGCTCGTTTTTGATTCGGACGGCATCGAAATCAATCAACCCTGCAATTAGTTCAATGGGTCCGGCGCTGGATTTGTTAATGCCCATGTTTGCTCCGAGCTCAGTTGGTCTTAGCCGGCGCTCGCTACATTCAGTTGGCGCCGATGTAGCTAAGAACGCTGTCGCGATTGATGCGCCACAGCTTCCCGCACTTCACGGCTTTGAACGTTCCGTTCTGGCAGAGCCTGTAGACGGAGCGGCCGCTGATACCGAGCAGGTGGGCGACAGGCATCGGATCGACGATGTCCGGCATCGTGCGAAAAGCATCAAGAGTGATGCGTTTGTTCTCAACTTCCATTTCGACCTCCTTTCCGTCTGCTGCGTCTCTTCGAGATCTAGTCTGGAGCGTCTTGGGCGACGGATTCAAAAACGCGGTCATGACGGACGATACGGACCCGATGGACTGAAATGACTTACTACGGAAAGGCATGGGAAAGGCCGCGACGCAGTATCGCGGCCTTCGATTAGGTCCAATTCAGTTTTCGTAAGCTATGAGGCGCTCTTGTAAAGGCGTCCGAGAGCGTCCATTGCCGATGCAGTTGCTTTGGGGTCGGCGCTGGCGTATCTATCTAGGGTCATGGAGGCTTTGGAGTGACCCATCAGGCTTGCGAGCGTTCTTGGGTCTATGCCGTTGGCGACAGCGTATGTTGCGAAGCTGTGCCTTAGGTCATGGAAGGTTACCGTGTTCCTATTTAATACCCCGTGAAGGTTCAGCGCCTTAGACAGCGCACGCCAAGCGTCATTGACCCTGGGCGGCTTGAGGAACGAGCCGTCGGGAAAGCCCAGCACGAATAGCTCCCCTCTGAATTCAATTCCAAGCCTGGCGCATTCTTCTTCCATGTTTCGCTTGCGCGCGGCTAGGTCGTGCATGAGGTCCTCCGGACAATTCGGAATCGTCCGTCTGCTGCTGACGCTTTTAGGGCCTTTGATGTAGAACTCGGTGTCGGTATGTCCGATTGCGGCTTCAACACGAATTGAGGAATGGGAAAAGTCGACACATTTCCACTTCAGGGCGCATAGTTCGCCTCGACGGAGTCCTGTATACAGGGCGATTTTCGCAGCTAGAATTGCCGGGACATCTATGGATGCATTGAGGGTGTTTAGGACGCGGGCCCTTTCCCTGCCGGTAAGTGAATTCGGACGTCCGTAGTTGGCATCCTCGTTCTTAGGAACCTTTGCCCATGCGGCCACATTTTCAGATACGAGCTTTTTCCTCAGTCCGTACTTCAATGAGCCCCGCAGCAGCCTAAGGGAATTGCATGCAGTTGATCTCGCGTGCTTCTTCGCCATTACGTTGACCCATTCCTGAACGTCTTCTTCAGTTAGGTCCTCTAGGGGGATGCTGCCAATATATGGTTCGATGTTTCGGCGGAGCATGCCTGAATAGCCGGTTGCGGTGGAGCGTGCGATGTCGGCGCACTCCATTGTTATATAGCTAGACACTAGTTCGGCGACTGAAATCGAGCTCGTTGGTTTCATTGCCTCGGCTTCCGCTTCTGCATTCAGGTGAGCGCGGATGGCCTCGGCTTCCACCATTGCAGCATCACGATGTTTATGGCTTCGACCTTTATCGTGGCCTCGATGCTCAAGAAGTTGGGTCTTCTTGCGCCAGACTCCATCCTCGAAGTAGGGGAACTGCGCGCGCCAGCGGTCGCTCATGTACTTATATATAGATGAGGTAGCGTATTTCTCTTCCATTGTTCCTCCGTGTGCAATCACGTGTGCAATGACTGTGCAATTTGACTGTTTCGAAGACGTCTCAAGTGAGACTATAGGCGGAAAATGAAAGAAAAACGCGAGGTCACGGTCGGCATAGTCGCAGATGAACGCTAATAAACGATAAGGACACCGATGTAATCAGTGGGTTGCAGGTTCGATTCCTGTCACTGGCTCCATGAGAGTTTCGGGCTCTGTCTCTATATGGGACAGAGCCCGTTTCTATTTAGGTGGTGCGCCATCGGGTTAGCGCCCATCCCGTTTTTGGTTTGTCTCGTCCTCCAGCTTGTCTAAATCTGTAACACCAAGACCGATATTCGGCATCTAACTGTTACAGATTGAGATGAAACTTAGGGTGTTTTAGGAATATCTTGATCTGTAACATGTAGAAGCGGAATAGGCCTCTTGCTGTTACAGATCGAGACAAGGGCGGGCGCGGATCTGGATGTCCTGCTCGAGCGTGGATTTCTGGACACGCGAGCGAAGAAAATCTCCCGACCGGAGAACGAGCGTGGATAATTAACTTGGATAGGGAGCTAAGGTAAACACCGATTGTCTATCGACGGCTTTAGAAACAACGACCCCGATTTCATTGTGGAATCGGGGTCGTTTGTGCCTCAGGAATCCGAATGGATTAATCGAGCTCCTAAGGAACTTCTTGGGTTCTTGCTAATGGTCTGCCGAGGATGTCCCCAATGCAAACAGCGGGCATCTACTCAATATAGCTGGGGTTCTTCTTGATGATCACGCGTGCAGCGATGAAGGAGACGACGATGGCGATGATGGCGACAACGCATGCCAGCACGAAGTTGCCCATGGACCCATCGGGAGCGATAAAGATGAGTGCCGAAAGAAGGCCGGGGCATGCTCCCGCAACATACTCTTTCAGAACAAAGATGCCTGCAGGGAGTCCAGCGCAGAGCGCGCCGATTGCCGTGCCGACAAGCAGGCGGGGACGCTCGATGAGGCAACCGTAGAACGCGGGCTCGGTTACGCCACAGAGTGCGGTGACGGCAACCGTGGTGACCATACCCCTCTTCTCTTTGTTTCCCTTCATTGCAGTTGCCAGGGCGAGGCTCGTGCCGCCAATGCAGAGGTTCGAGATGAATCCAAAGATAATGGGTGCCCAACCGAGCTGCGCCAGGCTCGTAACTTCGATTGCGATGTAAGCCTTATCGAGACCGAGCATGACGAAATAGGGGTTAAGGGCTGCCAGGATCGGAGTAGCGATAAATGCCACGTTGTCCATAAGCCACGTGACGGCATCGCTCAGCGCGTAGCCCATCATGCTGCCGGCGGGGCCAAGGATAATCAGCTCGACGGGCACGACGATGATCATGGTGAGCAGCGGCTTCAAGAACAGTTTGGTAACGTCGGGAATGATCTTCTGAAGGCCGCGGTCGACAAAATACATGAATACAACGCCCAGTACGATGGGCACTACCGTACTCGAATAGTCGTTCGTCGGGATGGGAATACCAAGAAAGTCGAGACCCTCGGCACCGCTAATGGACGAGCTGATCATGATCGCGCCCAGCAATGCGCCCATGATGGGCTGCATCTTCATGACGGCTGCGAGCTGATAACCAAGATAAACGGGCAAGAAGCTAAACGAAGCGCTAAAGATCGCCAACAGGACCTGGGCGGTTCCGCTATCGGTGCTCAATCCGCAATAATTGACCAGGAGATTCTTGATCGAAAGAATGAGTCCGCCAACTATGAGCGCCGGGACGATGGGCATGAATACCTGTGCAGAGACGTTCCCGAATTTCTCAATCAAGCCCATGGCGGTGTTACCGCTTTTAATGCCTTCTGCAAGGTCTTTGGCGGTTTGGGCATCGTCGGCAACCGTGCCACCGCCGACTTCGATTCCCGCGAAGTCGAGGAAGTCGTTGTAAGCCTCGGTGACGTTGGGGCCGATGATCACCTGAAGCTGGCCACCGCTGACTACTGCCCCGAGCGCCTGATCGGCCGATTTGGCGAGCTGGAGATCGATGATCGAGGTGTCTCGTGCGTCGATGCGAAGGCGCGTCGCACAATGAGTTACCGATGTAATGTTCTCTTTGCCGCCAACAGCCTTTAGGACTGTTTCGGACATTGCCTGATATTTCATCTCTTTCTCCTAACCTTCCTGCTCCTGATACTTCGAGATAAGGTCTCGGTACCAATACCAGCTCTTTTTGGGGGTGCGCTCCAGATTGTTCTCGAAGTCGATATGGACAAGTCCGTATCGTTTTTCGTAGCCGTTGATCCAGCTATACAGATCCATCGTCGACCAGAGGTAGTAGCCCTCAACGCGCGCGCCGTCGCGCTTAGCCCTCATCATGTGCTCGATGAACTGGCCCAGAAGCTCGATGCGGTCATCATCGTGGATCATTCCGTCTGCGTCTGGTTGCTCATAGGCGCCATGTCCGTTTTCCGTAATAAAGATGCGGGGCGCGTCATAGCGCTCGTGGACATCCATGATGGTTGAATACATGCAACCTGGGAGTATCTCGCGGCCCCATTTATTGCGGGGAACATTGCTGTCGCGGGCGCTTTCAAACAAGGGCGCAATGCATTTTCCTTCGACCTTTTTGCTCGAACCGCCCTTATTGTTCGCCGAAACGGCAAGCTCTCCACCGTGCCAGTCGGTTACATACTCTCGGCAATACACGTTGAGTCCAATAAAATCGACTTTACCGTCTCTGAATTCTTCTACGTCATTTGGGGATCGATAGAGCGAGACGCCAAGTTTTTCAAGGATTTCGTCCATTTCTGGCGGCAGTTGACCCTGAAGCGCTGGTGCCAGAATCATGCGATTGGCGAAAAAGTCTGCGTATCGAAATACGTCATCAGGGTGCTCGGTTGCCGGGTCGAGTTCGACAACGCCGCCATCGTGGACGGCGCCGATGATGCCGTCGTAGCCCATTTGACGATATGTTCGGACTGCGAGTGCGCTTGCGCGCATCAGGTTGTACTGAAACTGCATGTACGACTGAACGTCGAGCGACCGATTGGGGGGATAGTTGCCCAACATGTTTGCGCAGTAGCTGTAGAAATGCGGCTCGTTAACGGTAGCCCAGATTTTGACGCGGTCTCCAAAGCGCTCAAAGCAAATCTTGGCGTATTTGCAGAACCACTCTGCCATGTCGTTGTTCAGCCATCCGCCTTTGCAAGCAAGCGTGAATGGCAGATCGTAATGGAACAGCGTAACGTTGGGCTCTATGCCATTTTCGAGGCAGCAATCAATGACCCGATTATAAAAATCGATACCCTCTTCATTCACTTCGCCGATACCCGTGGGGATGATTCGACTCCATGAAAGAGAGAAACGATAGGTGTTTTGTCCGCCTTCTTTCATCATGCGGATATCTTCTTCATAGCGATGGTAGAAGTCGCAAGATACATCACCGTCAACATGGTTGATGTTCTTATTGCTTGTGTGGCTAAAGAAATCCCACTCGCCAAGGCCTTTGCCGTCTTCGTTCCAGGCACCCTCGCACTGATAAGACGCCGTGGCGGAACCCCAGAGAAACGGCATGTTGTTCACGTTGCCCATGAATCCCCTTTCCATCATTCAACACGGTGGATACGTGTGGCGGAATTACGATTAAGATGACGTCAACTGATTTGAATCATAGGAGAACGACCAAAGCTGTTTGATTCAATAAATGAACCATGATTTCGAGGAGAGCGGAAAGAGGGATCACGTGAATATCAATGACTTCGATGTGCTCAATCGCATTAGCTCCATCATCAACAGCGAGTTTGGGTCAAACGATGCCGCCATCGCTCGATATCTCATCGCTCACATTAGGCGTTCGAGCGAAATCAATGTTGCCGCAATAACCCGCGATGCATTCGTGACCCGTTCCGCTGTTCGTCGTTTCTGCAATCGATTGGGCTACCAGTCTCTTAGCGATTTGAAAGAATCATTTACTCAATCAGTCTTTCCAAGCGACTTAAGCCATCGAGAGGAGGAATTTGGCTACGAGGAGTACAGGGCAGAGCTCGACGTTCGCATGATCGAGATGTTCGCTGAGGTTGAAAGCGGCGTGTCCGATATCGCTATTAAGCACCTTGCCGACGAAATTGATGGCCATAAAAACGTTGAAATCTGGTGCACCAATAATGTGAGCGCCAATCTCGTACGATTTCAGCAGGAAATGTTTTATGCGGGCAAGATAGTTCGCATAGTTGCTGGGGCTAACGTCGCGGAATTGAAAAACATGGGAGACGCTTCGCAGTCATTGATAATTCTCGTATCGGTCTCCGGGCTATTTGCGTCACAGGCGCGTGAGTATCTTGATTGCCGTTCGGGCAGGAAGATTCTAATTACTGCGTTTAGCAACGATGACAAATCGAGGTCTTTCGACCGTGTATATCGTCTTGGTAATGCGGGAAACGGAATTGACCGACTCGGCGTTTATTCGAAATATGCCATGACTTATTTCTTCGACTTGTTATCGTCGTGTTACTTGAGTCGCTACCCCTGCACCAAGGGGGAGCCGCTCTATGGGTCTACTTTGGCCTGGCCCGAGTAGTTGCGGCTCTATAGTTCTCCCGCCTGGAGAATGAGCGTGGATAATCTGCCACTTTGGCCTCAGAAGCACGCCAAAAGTGGGAGATTATCCAAGCTCGATTGTGCCGGTGAAGCCCGATCACGACCTATGTAATAAGCGCAAGGGATCCGTTATCGAGGGTCGAGACTGCAGACTTGCTCCACCGCGCCAAAGTGTTCCCTTGGGAAATGACGTTGGCATTGCCAAATTCATCACTCCACATAATCAAAGTTAACAAAACCGCAGGTCACGGCTATATAGATACGCCCGGCCCCGTGTATCTAGAGGTTTTCGTTGACAGCCCCCAAGGTGGCATCGTATTATCTTCTTCGTTCGCGGGGGGCGGCGGTCCAAAAGACCAAAGGAACTGCGGATACTTGAACGATTGGGAGTTTGCCCGAGTGGTTAATGGGGACGGGCTGTAAACCCGTTGGCTCTGCCTACATAGGTTCGAATCCTATAGCTCCCACCCGTCAAGTGCCTGTATAGCTCAGTCGGTAGAGCACTTCGTTGGTAACGAAGAGGTCACCAGTTCAAGTCTGGTTGCAGGCTCCATCCGGCGGTGTAGCTCAGTTGGTTAGAGCACACGGTTCATACCCGTGGCGTCACTGGTTCGAATCCAGTCACCGCTACCATAGGTAACACGGTGGCTTCTCAATAGTATGTTGAGAGGCCACTATGGTATAAAGGCAAAGTCCCGTCCGGGGACGACCTGTTAAGAGGAGGGCTTTATGGCCAAAGAGAAGTTTGAGCGCACTAAGCCGCATGTTAACATCGGCACCATTGGTCACGTCGACCACGGCAAGACCACGCTGACCGCTGCCATCACCAAGGTTCTCTCCGAGACCGAGGGCTGCAAGGCTGACTTCACTGCGTTCGAGAACATCGACAAGGCTCCCGAGGAGCGCGAGCGCGGCATTACGATTTCCGTCTCCCACGTCGAGTACGAGACCGCTGCCCGTCACTACGCTCACGTTGACTGCCCGGGCCACGCTGACTACGTCAAGAACATGATTTCCGGTGCTGCTCAGATGGACGGCGCTATCCTGGTCATCGCCGCTACCGACGGCCCCATGGCTCAGACCCGCGAGCACATCCTGCTCGCCCGTCAGGTCGGCGTTCCCTACATCGTCGTCTTCCTGAACAAGTGCGACATGGTCGACGATGACGAGCTCATCGACCTCGTCGAGATGGAGACCCGTGAGCTCCTCTCCGAGTACGATTTCCCCGGCGACGACATCCCCGTCATCCGTGGTTCCGCTCTGGGCGCTCTCGAGGGCGACGCCAAGTGGATGGACGCCATTCGCGAGCTCATGAAGGCTGTCGACGAGTACATCCCGACGCCTGCTCGTAACAACGACCTCCCGTTCCTGATGGCCGTTGAGGACGTTATGACCATCTCCGGCCGTGGTACCGTTGCTACCGGCCGTGTCGAGCGCGGTGAGCTCAAGCTCAACGAGCCCGTCGAGATCGTCGGCATCAAGGATACCCAGAACACCGTCGTTACCGGTATCGAGATGTTCCGTAAGTCCATGGACTTCTGCGAGGCTGGCGACAACGTCGGTCTGCTGCTCCGCGGCATCAAGCGCGAGGACATCGAGCGCGGCCAGGTTCTCTGCAAGCCCGGTTCGGTTACCCCGCACACCAAGTTCACCGGCGAGATTTACGTTCTGACCAAGGAGGAGGGCGGCCGTCACACCCCGTTCTTCGATGGTTATCGTCCTCAGTTCTACTTCCGTACCACCGACGTTACCGGTACGGTCAAGCTCCCCGAGGGCACCGAGATGGCTATGCCTGGTGACCACATCACCATCGAGGGCGACCTCATCCACCCGATCGCCATGGAGGAGGGCCTGCGCTTCGCTATCCGCGAGGGTGGCCACACCGTCGGTTCGGGCATCGTCTCCACGATCATTGAGTAAATTAGCTCTTTGATATAGCTGACTTAGAGAACCCGGCACTTATATGGGTGCCGGGTTCTTTTCTGCAATGGATATTGAGCCGTTGCTGGTGTCGAGAGGATCGATAATGGTCCTGGGTGCACCGTCGATTAGATCTCGTTGGCTCCATTGATGTGTTCCAAATATGAATGGGTTCACCGAGAACCAATTGATTCGAGGTTTTCGTTGACAGCACTTACGTAGAGCTGATAAAGTATCAACTCGTGCCCGTACGGGGCGGAAATGAAAGGTTCAGGATACATGCGTACTCTAGTTACTCTTGCGTGCACTGAGTGCAAGCGCCGCAACTATACGACCACCAAGAACAAGTCGACCATGCCTGATCGTATGGAGATCAAGAAGTATTGCCCCTGGTGCCGTCACCACACGCTGCACAAAGAGACTCGCTAGTCTCTAGTCACATACGCCAGTAGTTCAATTGGTAGAGCATCGGTCTCCAAAACCGAGTGTTGAGGGTTCGAGTCCTTCCTGGCGTGCCAGTCATTATTCCGTAAGCTCCCAATTGGGGGCTTACGGTTTACTCATGTATAAGCGCATTGCGCGGAGGTAACCCAAATGGCCAACAAGAAGAACAAGAAGAAGGCTCAGCAGCAGGCGCCTGCCAACAACGCTGCCGCCAACTCCAAGGTTGAGGCCAAGAAGGCCGTTGCCAAGAAGAACGAGAAGGCTGCGAAGTCCAAGAAGAACGAGAAGCCTGGTTTCTTCGCCCGCACCAAGAAGTATTTCGCTTCGGTCAAGTCCGAGATGAAGCGTGTCACGTGGCCCGATAAGAAGGAGCTCGTGAACTACTCGGTCGTCGTTTGCGCTTCTCTGATCGTCGTCGGCGTCGTCATCGCTCTGCTCGATGCTGGCTTTGGCGAGGCTCTTGCTCTGTTCTCTGGATTGAGGGGCTAAACCATGTCTAAGCGTTGGTACGTCGTTCACACTTACTCTGGATACGAGAACCGCGTTAAGTCCGATCTCGAGCATCGCATCGAGACTATGGGCATGCAGGACCGTATCTTTGATATCGAGATTCCTATGGAGCGTGTCACCGAGATTAAAGAGGGTGGCAAGCGTGAGACCAAGGATTCCAAGATTTTCCCGGGTTATGTCCTGGTCCGCATGGAAATGGATGACGATGCTTGGACGTGCGTTCGTAACACGCCTGGCGTCACCGGTTTCCTGGGCGGCAACGGCAAGCCCGCTCCGCTTTCCCGCGACGAGTACAACAAGATGACTCGTCGTCCCGGTAAGGGCGATTCGCCCAAGCGCACTTCGGTTGATATTGAGGTCGGCACGTCCGTCCGCGTCACCGATGGCCCGCTTACCGACTTTGATGGCAAGGTCTCAGAGGTTAACACCGAGGCTGGCAAGCTCAAGGTCACGCTGATGATCTTTGGCCGCGAGACGCCGGTCGAGCTCGACTTTAACCAGGTCGCTGTCATCGCTTAAGTTTTCGTCCGTTCGCGCGAGCGTGCTTCTTCTGTGACTGCTCATCTCAGGAGTGCTTCTAACACGTGCGTGCTTACGATATAGCAAGTACTTCACACTCGTGATTCGAAAGGAATGACCATGGCTGAGAAGAAGGTTGCCAACGTCATTAAGCTCCAGATTCCTGCTGGTGCAGCTAACCCCGCTCCTCCCGTCGGCCCCGCCCTGGGCGCTGCTGGCGTGAACATCATGCAGTTCTGCCAGGCCTTTAACGCCGAGACGCAGGACAAGAAGGGCGACATCATCCCCGTTGAGATTTCTGTCTACGAGGACAAGTCCTTCTCCTTCATCACCAAGACCCCGCCGGCGGCTCACCTCATCAAGAAGGAGCTGAACCTCAAGTCTGGTTCCGCTAAGCCGCAGGCCGACAAGGTTGGTCAGCTCTCCCAGGAGCAGCTCACCAAGATCGCCGAGATCAAGATGCCGGACCTCAATGCCAACGACATTGACGCCGCCAAGAAGATCATCGCCGGTACCGCCCGCTCCATGGGCGTCACCATCGCTGAGTAGCGATTTCTTTAGGTAATGACGGGTGCCCCGACCGGGGCGCCCGTTATATGTGTGCAATAGGGCACACGATACGATGTGGGAGGGCTCACGCCCGTTTAACCACAGGAGGTAATGCACATGGCTAAGCATGGTAAGAGCTATAACGCCGCTGCCGAGAAGATCGACCGCGCCACGCTCTACACCCCCCTTCAGGCTGCCAAGCTCATCAAGGAGCTCGACACCGCCAAGTTCGACGAGACCGTCGAGGCCCACTTCCGTCTGGGCATCGATACTCGTAAGGCTGACCAGAACATCCGTGGTTCCATCTCCCTGCCCCACGGCACCGGCAAGACCGTTCGTGTTGCCGTCTTCGCCGAGGGCGAGAAGGCCCGCGAGGCCGAGGCTGCCGGCGCCGACATCATCGGTTCCGACGAGCTCGTCGCCCAGATCCAGAAGGGCGAGATCAACTTCGACGCCGCTATCGCTACGCCGAACATGATGGCCAAGGTTGGCCGCATCGGTAAGATCCTTGGTCCCCGTGGCCTCATGCCGAACCCCAAGCTCGGCACCGTGACCATGGACGTCGCCAAGATGGTCTCCGAGCTCAAGGCCGGCCGCGTTGAGTATCGCGCCGATCGCTATGGCATCTGCCACGTGCCCCTGGGCAAGAAGTCCTTCTCTGAGCAGCAGCTCGTCGAGAACTACGCTGCCCTGTACACCGAGATCCTGCGCGTCAAGCCCTCTTCTGCTAAGGGCAAGTACGTCAAGTCCATCTCCGTGTCTTCCACCATGGGCCCTGGCGTCAAGGTCGATCCCGCTGTCCAGCGTGACTTCCTGGCTGAGTAACTAACTGTTACTGCCTGAGCAAAGCAAGCATTGCTAAAGAAACCCGGTTCTGCCTCGTGCAGGACCGGGTTTCTTGCTATCTCGGGCCAAAACCACCACAAAGGGGACAGGCACCTTTGTGGTGGTTTTGGCACTTTGGCGTCAATGTTATGGCATCGCAGCGTGCCGGTTCCAAGTGCCCCAGGTCGCCCCGAAAGAGGAGCGACGCGTACTTTGGTACGCGAGCGACGGCTTGAGGGGCGAGATGGGGTGCTTGGGGCCGGCGCAGCGTCAAGCCTTAAAGGTGGTTACCAGGGGGTTCTGGCGGTAGAGGACTCGATGGCCTCGTGGCGCTTGAGCTCGCGGCGCATGGTTTGCGAATTGAGCCAGGCTGCCTGCCAGCCACGGATGGGGTAGCGCGCTTCGTCTTGCTCAAACTGCGTATAGCCGCAGGCGTTGATAATCGTCGTCCCGCACGCGTGTTGCCGCTCGCGCTGAAAATCGGGACCGTAGCTCTGATGCACATGCCCATGCACCATGTAGTCGACCCCCCAGGACTCGAGCGCTGTGTTAAAGCATTCGAATCCTCGATGTGCCAGATCATCCAGGTCGCCCATGCCGGCGGCGGGCGCATGGGTCAGCAGGATATCGCAGCCGCCGACCATCCTCACTTTGCGTGACAGCTTGCGCACGCGCTTGGTCATCTCGCGCTCGGTGTACATGTTGGCGCCATCTCGGTAGCGCATGGAGCCGCCAAGCCCCGCAATGCGGACTCCGCGATACGCGTACACGGTGTCTTCGACACAGATGCAGCCGCCCGGTGCATGACGTGCGTAGCGGTCATCGTGATTGCCGCGCACGTAGATGAGCGGTTTGTTGATGACCGTGACCAAAAACTCAAGATAGTCCGGGTCCAGATCGCCAGCGGACAAAATCAGGTCGACATCCTCAAAGCGCTCCTTGCGAAAGCACTCCCATAGGCATCGTTCTTCGGTATCGGCTACGGCAAGGATTTTCATAGGGCGCGAACTTTCGGTTCATCGTTGGGCTGCGGAATGGCGCCTACCACGTTGTCGGCCAGCCAGTCCATCTCGACGATTTGCGTGCTCGGCAGCGGGGGAAAGCCCTCGATCTGCACCACGCCGTTCTGGCTGTGGAGTTCGCCGCCAAATGGATTGATGGAACCCTCGACGATGCCATTGCGGAGCAGCTGAACGAGCTTGCGCGTCTGATAGGGCAGACCCGGAGCGTAGCGAATATCGATGACGCCCGAGCTCATGCCATACCAGTAGTTGACGGCGCGAACCTGGCTGTCGTCGCTGGTCTCGTCCCAAGTGCCGTGCAGCAAGCTGCGCACGATAAGCTCGTAGTATCGGCCCCAGTTCCATACCGGCATGGCGATGCCGACGACCTTGCCATCGACCAGACGGTGGAGCCCGTAGGCCGTGGGGTCCACCAGCGACTTTGACATGTCAGCGCCGGTCATAACACTCACGCCTTCGCGGCACATGGCATCGGCAAGACCGCCGGCGGGCACATCGCCCCAGGTGAGAATTACCTGCGCGCGGGGGTCGAGCAGCGAGGCGCCGATGGCAAAGGCGTTGATCTCGCTGAGTGCGCCCGAGGCGAAGACCGACGCGTGGTAGCCAATGCGATGGTTGTCCGCCATGCTGGCGGCAAGGGCGCCCAGGAGGAACTTGGCCTCGTACATCTTGCCAAAGTACGAACGGACGCTTTGGTGGGGAAGGCCGATAGAGCAGTTGAGGAATCGCACCTGGGGGTACTCGACGGCGGCCCTGAGCGTATATTCCATCAGGCGGTGTGAAGTCGAGAAGATGACGTTCGCCCCGTGCTTGACGGCGGTCTCCACGGCGGCGTAGAACACGTCCGGATCGTGACAGTCCTCGAACGCCTCGGTGCGCACGATGCCGCCAAAGTGCTCGTCGAGATACTGACGCCCTTGGTCGTGCAGGCTGTCCCAGCTCGACGATGCACAGGGGAATTCATGGATAAAGGCGATGCGCAGAGGGTTGGCCGCCGAATAAACGGTCTTGCCCATAAAGAAGTTGAGCACGCCGGAGGTGGACTTGGAGGGTGACTCCTCCTCATCGACGCTCGGTGCCTCGACAAGATCGACCTTGTCCTCGTCATTTTTGCCGGCGATGACCAGCTCGCGCCAGATCTTGCACAGGCGGTTTACGACGATGTCCGTCGGCGTATCCAGCAGTCGGTCATAGTTGTACACATTGAGGTATACGAGCATTGCGTCGGCGGGCGTAATGTCCAGGTGGTCGCCGCCCGCGCGAAGGTAGGCACGCTTAAAGAGTAGGAAGGTGTGGCGCAGGTAGTCGACTTTTTTCTGCGGCCATTTTTCGATAAGGTTCTGACCGAGCATCTTGGCGAGCGTTTCGTAGCTTCCCTCACGCGAGAACTCGATCTCGTATAGGGGGCAGACGCGCCAAAACGCGCAGAACTCGCCGTAGAGGCGGCTTTCGACGGAATCCCATTTGCCGGGGTAGAGACGGGTGACCTTGGCCGAAACCGTCGGGGCGTCCAGGAATTTGAGGACGCTGACGCGCTTGTTGCCCTCCTGGACGTAGAACCGATGCATGAACTCGGTGACGATGATGGGGTCGCGATAGCCCTCGGTCACCTGGATGTCGTAGAGGTTGGACCACTTGCGGGCGAACTCGGTGCTAAACGGCAACAGGGGCATAAAGTTGCACGAAAAGGCAGACTGACGGCCCTTGGTAACCGTGCCGACGACCATTTCGAGCGGAATGTCCCTCAGGCCGACGCTCTCTCGCTGACCCAAGGGGAGCTGGGCAACGAGGCCGTCGAGGTCCGTAAGGTACGGGTGCTCGCTTTGACTAATGGCGCGACGGCGTCCCTGCTCGCCGCGCTTGCGTGCTTGACGATAGGCCTCTTCCATGGTGTCAACTCCCTTAGTCGTTTAAACAACGATATGAACCATGGTACCACGATGCGAAACCACCACAAAGGTGCCTGTCCCCTTTGTGGTGGTTTTAGGCGATGATGGGGGCGATGGCGCGGATGCAGGCGTCGGCTGCCGTAAAGGTGGTGCTGTCGTCGCTGACGATAAAGATGATTTTGCCCTTGATGCCAAAGTCGCCGATCTCGCTAAAGAGCACGTAGGGCTCCTTGTCAAAGCCCGAGATGGGAAGCACGGCGGCCTTGGTAGCGTCGGTGAGCTCATCTGCCAGCGCGTCGAGTGAAGCCCACTTGGACGTGTCCTTGACCGCGACGGGGACGGCCACGCGCCCAAAGGGCATCAAATGCACGAGCGTGTTCTTGGAGATATTGGAGTTGGGGACGATGATGGTCTGCCCGGAGGCGTCCTCGATGGTCGTGTGGCGCCAGGTGATGTCCTGGACCACGCCCGACACGCCGTCGACCTCGATATTGTCGCCGGGCTTGATGATGCCCATAAAAGTCACCTGCATGCCACCGATAAGGTTTGACAGCGTGTCCTGAAAGCCGAGCGAGATGGCGATGCCGCCGACGCCAAGAGCGGCGACGAGGGCGTTTGCGTTAATGCCAAAGCAGTTGTCGAGGATAAAGCTGCCGCCAATCATCCAGATGATGGCGCGCGCGATGTTGATGAAGATGCTCGATGAAGGGAGTGGGTTATCGTCGCGGCTAAGCAGGTGGTGCAGGGTCTTGGACGCGACCTTGGCGGCAACGGCGGTGCCGATGGCCAAGATACCTGCCCAGATGATGTTGTGGACCCATCGTTGTGCAAAGAAATGAAGAATTGGCTCAAACAATTCCATGTAGGGAAA
>CABSAN010000028.1 GCA_902475785.1 uncultured Collinsella sp. | reverse complement strand
CTCGATGCCGGCCAGCAGCCCAAGACGGCTTCGGTCGTCGGCACCAACGCCGCCCAGATTGGCCTTGCGTTCAACAAACGCGCGGGCGTGCTGGTGGCGACGGGCGCCATCGACAATCTGTGCAAGGGCGCTGCGGGCCAAGCGGTCCAGTGCGCCAATATCGTCTTTGGCTTTGACGAGCGACGAGGCTTGCCCACAGTGGCGTGCCCGGTGTAGCACATTCGATTGTTAACGATTTGGTAGTCGGGCATCGAGTGGGGCGCCACTCTTAAGCTGGTCTCATGATCACGACTGGCATGGCGCACCAACCGATGTCCGTTTTTTGTTTGACATAAGGAGTCATAAAGACGATGAATACCGAGCTGTTTGATATCAAGATTCGCGCCGTCGAGGGTGGCGTTACGGCTGCGGCTGGTTTTAAGGCTGCAGGCATCCACGCTGGGTTCCGCAAGAACCCCGAGCGTCTGGATTACGCGCTCGTCGTGCCCGATAAACCCTGTCCCGGTGCCGGCGTGTTTACCACCAATCGCTTTTGCGCGGCGCCCGTGCAGGTGAGCCGTGCCAACCTGGGCGGTGCCGACAAGGGCTACGGTATCATCGCCGGCGTTTCGGTCAACTCTGGCAATGCCAACGCCGCTACGGGTGAGACCGGCCTTGCATGCGCGCGCGAGACGTGCAGCATCGCATCGCAGGTCATCGGCTGTGAGCCCCAGCAGATTCTGGTTGCCTCCACGGGTGTGATTGGCCAGATTCTGCCGATCGACACGTTTGAGACCGCCATTCCTGCTGCCTACGAGGCGCTCTCCGCCCACGGTGGCGCCGATGCCGCTCGCGCCATCATGACGACCGACACGCACTCCAAGGAGTACGCCGTGTCCTACGTCAGTGAGGCTGCGGGTCATGCGGGCAATGTCTATACGGTAGGCGGAATGTGCAAGGGCTCGGGCATGATCATGCCCAACATGGCCACCATGATCGCAGTTATCACCACCGATGCCCCCGTCGAGCCTGCGGCACTTCATGCCCTGCTGCTCTCGACCGTCAAGCAGACCTTTAACAAGGTAACGGTCGATTCCGACACCTCGACCAACGACACCTGCATCATGCTTGCCTCCGGTGCCGCTGCCGCAGATGCCGAGCCTATCGTCGAGGGCTCCGATGCCTTCGACGAGTTGGCATTTGCCGTGCACGAGGTGTGCGAGAGCCTGGCACGCAATATCGCCGCCGATGGCGAGGGCGCATCCAAGCTTGTTACGGTCAACGTTACCGGCGTCGTGAACGACGAGGAAGCCGATATCGCCGCCCGTGCCGTTGCCAACTCGCCGCTCGTTAAGACCTGCATCGCCGGCCACGACTGCAACTGGGGTCGCGTTGCTATGGCGCTTGGCAAGTGCGGCGTGAAGTTTAATCAGGAAGACGTTTCCATCGACATGATGGGCATGCCCGTCTGTCGCGACGGTCTGACTGTTCCCTTTGACGAGGACGAGGCTCTACGACGTTTCGAGGCGCCAGAGATCGTGATCTCGGCCGACCTGGGCGCAGGCGACGCGGCAACGACCGTGTGGACCTGCGACCTCACGCATGAGTACATCTCCATCAACGGCGACTACCGTTCCTAGATTCCGGGCACGCTGCGTATCTTGCCGCGATTGCGGACAGCGGAGCACGGCGCGATAACGATATGAAAGACGAGGCAGATTATGAAATTCGCACGCGATTGTCGTTCGAGCGAATCCAACGAAGCAACCGCGCAGCTGCTGTTCGAAGCGCTGCCGTGGATTAAGAACCTGACCGGCAAGACGGTTGTTATCAAATATGGCGGAGCCGCCATGGTTGATGAGCAGCTGCGCCGCGACGTGATGAGCGACATCGTTTTGCTCAAGATCATCGGTATGCGCCCCGTCATCGTGCACGGCGGCGGCAAGGCTATCAACGAGGCGCTGAGCCATTACGATATTCCCGTCGAGTTTAAGAACGGCCAGCGCGTGACCTCGCCGGCGACTATGGATATCGTGCGCGAGGTGCTGGGCGGCAAGGTTAACCAGGAGCTGGTTGCTGCCATCAACCACCACGGCAACCTGGCCGTGGGCGTGTCGGGCAGCGATGCCGGCACGCTCATCGCCGAGCCGCTCGACCCCGAGCTCGGTCGCGTGGGCAAAGTGACGCACGTCAACACCGACTATATCGAGCGCTTACTCGATAGCGAGTACATTCCCGTCATCGCCACCGTCGCGGCGGGGGAGGACGGCGGTTTCTTCAACATCAACGCCGATACCGCCGCCGGTGCCGTTGCCGCGGCGCTCCACGCGCATAAGGCGATCTTTTTGACCGATGTCGATGGCCTGTACAAGGACTTTAGCGACAAGGACTCGCTTATCTCCAACCTAACGCTCGACGAGGTTAACGAAATGCTCTACGGCGGCGAGGTCGATAAGGGCATGATTCCCAAGCTGCGTGCGGCCGTCGATGCGCTTACCGGCGGCGTATTTCGTGCCCACATCATTAACGGTACTACGCCGCATTCGCTGCTGCTGGAGCTGCTGACCGATGCCGGCGTCGGTACCGTGATCCATTCCACCGAGATGGCTTACGAGTTCGATACGCATCCGCATCCGCTTTCGACGTTTGCTGCGCGTCTGACCGAGAACCTCGACGAGGTCGAGAAGCTTCAGACGGTCTAGCTGACCCGCAGCCGCCCCATTCCTGCATCCATAGCCCCGCGCCGTCCGGCGCTCAACGAAAGGCATCCCATGTCACTTGCAGCTCAGCAATCGCTTGAATCCCATTACGTTATGCATACCTTTGGCCGCTCTCCGGTCGAGTTTGTCGAGGGCCATGGCATGAAGCTCACCGGCGACGATGGCCGTGAGTACCTCGACTTTCTTGCCGGCATCGGCGTGTGCAGCCTAGGTCATGGCAACCTGGCTGTGCTCTCGGCGCTCGAGGCACAGACCAAAAAGCTCATGCATGTCTCCAATTACTTCTACATCGAGCAGCGTGGACAGGTCGCGGCGCTGCTGTCCAAGCTTGCTAACGACGACGTAGATGGTGCGCGCGTGCTTGCCGATGCCATTGCCGCCGGCGATGAGACCACGGCAGCTGCTCTTGGTGCCCCGGCTGCGGGCGAGCAGGTGTGGGAGACGTTCTTTGCCAATTCCGGCGCCGAGGCCAACGAGGGCTCGATGAAGCTCGCGCGCTTGTACGCCAAGCGTGCCGGTAACGGCGGCAACACCATCGTGTGCATGCGCGGCGGCTTCCACGGCCGTACGCTCGAGACCATTGCCGCCACCATGCAGGATTGGCTGCAGGATAGTTTCCGTCCGCTGCCGGGTGGCTTTGTGGCCTGCACGCCCAACGATGTCGATGAGCTGCGTGCGATCTTTAAGCAGCTGGGGAGCGAAATTTGTGCCGTGATGCTCGAACCGATCCAGGGTGAGAGTGGCGTGCACCCCATGACCGAGGAGTTTATGGCGGCAGCGCGCGACCTAGCACACGAAGTGGGCGCCGTGCTTATCGCCGACGAGGTCCAGTGCGGTATCTTCCGCACGGGTAAGCCGTTTGCGTTCCAGACCTATGGCGTGGAGCCCGACATTATGAGTCTTGCCAAGGGCATTGCCGACGGCGTACCCATGGGTGCCGTCGTGGCAAAGAAGGAGATTGCCGACGTGTTTAAGCCGGGCGACCACGGCTCGACCTTTGGCGGTAGCTGCTTGGCCGTCGCGGCGTGTGCCGCGACGCTCTCCGCGCTTGTGCGCGGCGATTATGCCGAGCATGCTGCCAAGGTGGGTGCCTATATGGAGCAGGCGCTGGCTAAGCTTCCGCATGTGGTAGAGGTGCGTGGCCGTGGCCTGATGCTCGGCTGTGATTTGGATGATGCCGCGGGCGACGCACATGATATTGTTGCCCGCGCGCTGGCCGCCGGTGCCGTGATTAACGCTACGGGTGCTCATACGCTGCGTTTCTTGCCGCCGCTCGTCTGCGAGGAAGCCGACGTGGACAGTCTGATCGAGATCCTGTCGGGTGTCTTGGTCTAACGCAGCGCAATAACTCAATTTGGACCGGGTTCCGGACTGCGGGCGTGCCCTATGTGGCATGATTCAGCGGTCTGGAGCCCGTTTTGCCTTAGATTTGCTAAGGCAGGGAGACCCGCTGGTCAAAAAACATTAAATATGAGTACTGCTACCGATTTGGTAGCAGCAATTTTGGACTAATAAGGCCAGATGGCAAGTCGAAATGGCGATGAATGCACGATTTTGATCCAACTGTTAGTCCTTATAATGGACATATGTTGCGTAACTTAAGCAAATACTATCTTTTTATATGTTGCAAACAAAGTAGCAGTACTCATTTTTGCCATTTTTTGGCCACGGCCTTTGTGACAGACGTGCTGGCGGGTTCGAATCCCATGCACCGGGCGCAAGCAAAAACGGTCCCCTTGCGAGGACCGTTTCCAATTCTGTGGTGGGCGATGAGGGATGTCCGCGTGCGGCTGGCGCCGCCCGCGTCCCGCTTCGTCGCTCCGCTCCTCGCGTGCTGCGCTGGAAAACGCTTGCGCGTTTCCTCAGCTCCGCACCCTGTCGGGTTCGAATCCCATGCACTGGGCCCAAAAAAGAAAGGCTCCCATTGCTGGGAGCCTATCAAATCAGTGGTGGGCGATGAGGGATTCGAACCCCCAGCCTTGTGCGTGTAAAGCACCTGCGCTAACCGTTGCGCCAATCGCCCGTGCGGAGAGAGTATAGCAAAACAATCGCCTCATTCACCTCATATCCATTAAAGGTAACTCGCGCGTGTCACAGCGGAGCTGATTCAGTTGAGATTGCCTGAACATTCCGCCCCTCTTTACGCCCTCGGGTATACTCAAAAGCTACTGATTCGATTTGATGCCCAGCAACAGCAGAGGGGATAGTATATGTGCGGTTTTGTCGGTTTTGTCGGTGGGACGGATAACCAATCCGAGGTGCTCACCAAGATGATGGACCGCATCGTCCATCGCGGTCCCGACATGGGCGGTCAGTTTATCGACGGCCGCGTTGCCCTGGGCTTCCGCCGCCTGTCGATCCTCGACCTGACCGAGGCCGGCGCTCAACCCATGGCCAACGAGGACGGCAGCGTCGTCATTGTCTTCAACGGCGAGATCTACAACTTCCAAGAACTCCGTTCCGAGCTCGAGGCCAAGGGCTACAAGTTCCACTGCGGCGCCGACACCGAGAGCCTCCTGCACGGCTACGAGGAGTGGGGCGAGGCCGTCCTCGATCGCCTGCGCGGTATGTACGCCTTCGTCATCTGGGACAAAAAGAAGAACAAGCTTTTTGGCGCCCGCGACATCTTTGGCATCAAGCCGCTTTACTACTATCCCATGGCCGATGCGGGCGACGGCGCTCCGGGCGTGCTCTTTGGTTCCGAGATCAAGAGCTTCCTGGACTACCCGCACTTCCACAAGGCGGTCAACAAAAAGGCTCTGCGTCCGTACATGACGCTGCAGTATTCGGCGACTGAGGAGACCTTCTTCGAGGGTGTCTACAAGCTGCCGCCGGCGCACTACTTTACCGTCGATATCCCGACCGGCAAGATGAACATCGAGCGCTACTGGGATTGCGATTACTCTGCCGTCGAGAAGCCGTTCGAAGAGTATGTCGACGAGCTGGACGAGGTCGTGCACGAGAGCGTCGAGGCCCATCGCATCGCCGATGTCAAGGTCGCGTCGTTCCTCTCCGGTGGCGTCGACTCCAGCTACATCGCCGCTTGCCTTATGCCCGACAAGACCTTCTCGGTGGGCTTTGACTACAAGAATTTCAACGAGACCAACTACGCCAAGGAGCTTTCCGATAAGCTCGGCGTCGAGAACGTTCGCAAGATGATCACCGCCGACGAGTTCTTCGGTGCGCTCGAGGACATCCAGTATCACATGGACGAGCCGCAGTCCAACCTGTCTTCCGTGCCGCTGTGGTTCTTGGCCGAGATGGCCCGCAAGGACGTTACCGTCGTGCTTTCGGGCGAAGGCGCCGACGAACTCTTTGGCGGCTACGCCTACTACGAGGATACGGTCCCGGTGCGTAAGTACAAAAAGATGGTTCCGCTGCCCATCCGTCGCGCGCTCGGTAACCTGGCGCTGCATATGCCGTACTTCAAGGGACATAACTTCCTGGTCAAGGGTGCCGAGATCCCCGAGAAGTCGTTCCTGGGACAGGCTCTGGTATGGCCGGAGCGCGAGGTCGACGGCGTGCTCAAGCCCGAGTACAACACCGGCGACGGCGCCTTCGAGCTTGCCGCTCCCATCTATGCGCGCGTGAAGGGTCAGCCCGAGCTGGTCAAGAAACAGTACCTGGACATGAACATGTGGCTCCCGGGCGACATTCTGCTCAAGGCCGACAAGATGTGCATGGCGCACTCGCTGGAGCTGCGCGTGCCCTTCCTGGACCGCAAAGTCATGGAGTTCGCCGAGCACATTCCCGACCGTTACCGCATCAACGAGAACGGCAACAAACAGGTACTCCGCCACGCTGCCAACAAGTCGCTGCCCGATGAGTGGGCCACCCGTCCCAAGGTGGGCTTCCCGGTGCCGATTGTCTACTGGCTGCGCGAGCAAAAGTGGTACGACTATGTCAAGGAGTACTTCACCGCGCCGTGGGCAAGCGAGTTCTTCGATACCGACGAGCTCATGCACCTGCTCGATCTGCACTTTGCGGGCAAGGGCGATTTCCAGCGCAAGATCTATACGCCGCTCGTGTTCCTGGTGTGGTACAAGCGCTTCTTTATCGACGAGGACCAGCCCGCTGTTCAGGCTGCCTAGCCTCGGCTTACGAACGCCTGCGCGTAACGGCTCCTCCGGGAGCCGTTTTTGCGTGGGTGCGTTTCAGTTACTATAAAAACCGTCCCTGCCAAATGGCTGAGAAAGGTGAAAGATGCACCATTCGGATTCCGCGATCGTGACCACGGTCGATACGCTTGCCAAGCTTCTCGATGTGTGCGGCGAGCTGCGCGCATCGGAGCAGGTTGACGAGCGTGCCGTGACCGGCTGCTCGTTTGATTCGCGCGCGGTCTCGGCAGGTGACGTGTTCTTCTGCAAAGGTGCTGCCTTTAAGCCCGCGTTTTTGCGCATGGCGCTCGATGCGGGTGCCGTCGCATTTGTGTGCGAGGAGTCGCTGGTCGAGTCTCTGGAGCCGCTGGCGCAGGAGAGCGGTGCTGCGATGCTGGTCGTGGACAGCGTTCGCACGGCCATGGCCTTGTTGCCGCCGGAGGTCTACGACCGTCCCGACCGCGACGTCAAGATCGTGGGCATCACCGGCACCAAGGGAAAGACCACGGCCGCTTTTATGCTCCAGTCCATCATCAAGGCGGCGGGCGAGTCCTGCGGCATGATCGGCTCGGTGAGTACCGACGATGGTATCGAGTGCTACGAGAGCACCAACACCACGCCCGAGGCTCCCGAGGTCTGGCGCCATATCGCCAACTGTCGCACGTCCGGTCGCCAGTCCATGGTCATGGAGGTCTCGAGCCAGGCGCTCAAGTACCAACGCGTCGAGAATCTGCCGTTTGACGTGGCGTGCTTCCTCAACATCGGCCGCGACCACATCTCGCCGATCGAACACCCCACGTTTGAGGATTATTTTGAGAGCAAACTCAGGATCTTTGACCAGGCAAAGACCGCCGTGGTGAATCTGGGCACCGAAGAGGTCGACCGTGTGCTGGAGGCAGCGTCGACGGCCGAGCGCTTGGTGACCGTTGGCGTCGAGCATCCCGAGGCAAGCCTGTGGGCGAGCGATGTCCGCATGCTCGGCTTTAACATCGAGTTCAACTTACATGGCCTGTGTGCCGACGAGTCCGAGGCGGGGGAGAAGGTCCTGCTGGGTATCGCTGGAGACTTTAACGTGGAAAACGCGCTGGTCGCTATCGCCGCTGCGCGCGAGATCGGCATCGGTATCGAGGCTATCAAGAAGGGCCTCTCCAAACTGCGTGTGCCGGGCCGTATGGAGGTCGTGGAGTCGAAGGACGGTCGCGTGATCTGCGTCGTCGACTATGCGCACAACCAGCTTTCGTTCCGTTCGCTTTTCTCGTCGGTCAAGCGCGCGTTTCCCGCCAGCCCGGTCATCGCAGTGTTTGGCGCTGCCGGCGGCAAGGCGCAGGAGCGCCGCGAGCAGCTTCCGCGCGAGGCCGCACCATATTCCGACCTGATGATCTTTGCCAACGAGGACCCGGCTCACGAGGACCCGATGAAGGTCTGTCGAGAGCTTGCTGAACATGTTCCCGACGATACGCCGAACAAGATCATCCTCGACCGCGAAGCCGCTGTGCATGCGGCGTTCAAGGCGGCGCGCGAGGAGTACGTCAACCCCGATGCTCCCACCATTGTCTTGCTGCTGGCAAAGGGTGACGAGGAGCTCATGCACGTGGGCGACGAGTTCGTGCCCATCGAGAGCGACCTTTCGCTGGCCAATCGCCTGATCGATGTTACCCAGTTTGACTAATGAACCATGATGGCGGCGGCGCCCTGAGTGCGCTGTCGCCATAAGCGTGTTCCCTCAATCAAAACATGCCGTCCAAGTCCAAACCCTTCTACGTAAACGGAGTAACCATGTCCCACAATACCCTGCCGACCGTCGCTGAGCTTTCGGGCGAGATGCGCGAGCGCTTGGCCAAGGTCAAGTACGTCTTTACCGACCTGGATGCCACGATGCTCGCACCCGGCTCGTGCGTGCTGCGCGACAACGACGGCAACCCCTCGACCAAACTCGTCGAGGCCGTCGTGGCGCTCGCTCGCGCTGGTATTCAGGTGGTTCCCACCTCGGGCCGCAACCGTACCATGATCCACGAGGATGCGCGCGTGCTCGGCCTCAACTCCTACATCGGCGAGATGGGCGGCCTGGTCATGTACGACCTCAAAGCCAACGATTGGGAGTATCTGACCGGCGACATGCCCTACGACTCCTCTTGCGGCCTCACGCCGCACCAGGTGATCGAGCAGACCGGCGTGTGCGAGAAGATCCTCGCCCGCTGGCCGCACAAGATCGAGTATCACAACGACATGTCGACCGGCTACAAGTACCGTGAGGTCACCGTCGGCATGCGCGGCGATGTGCCCGACGATGAGGTTCAGGCCATCCTGGACGAGGCCGGCTGCGGTCTGATCTGGGCTTGCAACGGCCATCTGACTCACCTGTCCAAGCCGACGACGCTCGAGCTCGATCGCGTCGAGGACGGTCGCGCATTCAACATCAACCCCGCGGGCCTCAACAAGGGCGTCGCTATTGCGCGCTTCTGCGAGCACCTAGGGATCGAGCGCGAGGAGACGTTGGCGCTCGGCGATTCCGAGTCCGATTTCTACATGGCCGATCACGTGGGCACGTTCTGCCTGGTCGAGAATGGCCTGACGAGCGCCGGCGCGCCCGAGTTCCTGGCTGCCTGCGAGAACGCTTTCGTTACGCGCGGCAAAATTGTCGACGGTTGGGCGGCGACGGCAGAGCTGCTGGTCGCGGCGCGTTCGTAGCGCGGCGTCGCCGCACGTGGACATGTCTTTTCGAGAGAGACTGGTGAGGTAATGTCCGATATCGAGAATCCGGCAGGCGACACGCGCCCGATTGGCGTGTTCGATTCTGGTTTGGGCGGTCTGACGGTTGCGCGCGCGATTGCGACGGCGTTGCCGCACGAGTCCGTCTACTACTTTGGTGACACCAAGCGCTGCCCCTACGGCACGCGCACCGAGGATGAAGTGCGCTCGTTTGCGCTGCAGGCGGGCCGCTGGCTATCGAGGCACGACGTTAAGATCATGGTCATCGCCTGCAACACGGCGACCGCCGCGGCCTTGCGTTTGGCTCAGCAAGTGCTCGACGTTCCCGTGATCGGTGTGATCGCGCCGGGTGCCCGTGCGGCGATCAACAGCACGCGTACGCGTCGCGTGGGCGTGCTCGCCACCAATCTCACCATTCGCTCGGGCGCCTACACGCGCGCCATCCAGGATTTGGATGCTGGTGTCGATGTGTATGGCTGCCCGGCTTCGAGCTTTGTCGAGGTCGTCGAGCACGAGCTCGCCTCGGGCGCGCATCTGCAGGAGCAGTGGCTCGAGAACGAGGATATTTTTGATACGCCAGCCGTTCGCGCGCTGGTGGGTGCCACGGTTGAGCCGCTGCGCGACCACGGTATCGATACCGTGGTGCTCGGCTGTACGCATTTTCCGCTGTTGGTGGGACCTATCCGCCATGCGCTGGGGCCTGGGGTGCGCGTCGTGAGTTCCGCCGAGGAGACCACACGCGAGCTGACCGATATCCTCACGCGCCGCGAGCAGCTGGCGGGCGACGCCGCCGAGCCGCAGCATCGTTTTGCCACGACGGCCGATAACATTGCCGAGTTTGCGGTGGCGGGCAGCTTTATCTTTGGTCAGCCGCTCAAGAGCATCGAACATATCGATATCGATGAGCTGAAATAGATGTAAGGCAGCCGTCAAGGCCTTCGCCACATCTTTTGCCGAAAGGATATTTCTATGGAGTACATGCAGGTCAACCGCGCTAACGGTCGCGCCGCCAACGAGTTGCGCCCCGTTAAGCTCACCCGTAGCGTCATGAAGCACGCCCACGGCTCGTGTTTGGCCGAGTTCGGCGACACGCGCGTGCTGTGCGCCGCCACTATCGAGGAGGGCGTGCCGGGCTGGCGAAAGGGAGCTAAGGCCGGCTGGGTGACCGCGGAATACGCCATGCTGCCGGCGTCGACCGGCAAACGTTGCAAACGCGAGCACGCCAACCGCAAGGGTCGCTCCATGGAGATCGAGCGCCTCATTGGCCGCAGCCTGCGTACCGTCGTCAACATGAAGGCGCTCGGCGAGTACACCGTCACCGTCGACTGCGATGTGATTCAGGCCGATGGCGGCACGCGTACAGCGAGCATCACCGGCGCCTGGGTGGCGCTGCACGACGCCTTCGCCATGTGGGTCGAGGCGGGAAAGATCGAGCGCATCCCGCTTATCGGCCAGGTGGCTGCCATCTCCATGGGCGTTGTCGACGGCAATACGCTGCTTGACCTCGATTATTCCGAGGACAGCCATGCCGAGGTCGACATGAACCTCGTCGCTACCGACACCGGTGAGATGATCGAGCTCCAGGGCACCGGCGAGCAGGCGCCCTTTGACCGCAAACGCCTCAACGCCCTGCTCGACCTGGGCGACAAAGGCATCGCCGAGCTCATCGAGCTTCAGCGCCAAGCCATCGCCTAACCTGCCAAATAGGGACAGGTTTATTTTGGTAGGTTTTATCTGCGGAGACGTCTAGACACAAGACTGCCGTTGATTGAGAGGGGAGAGGCAGAGGCCCCCGTCGCCCTCGGCGCGGTATTGCTATAGAGACAAGGAGGCCAGTTATGGCACTTGAGAAGATCGACATCGACACCCTCGACCCGGCGGCGACCATCGTCGTGGCAACCGGAAACGCTCATAAGCTCACCGAGATCGAGGCCATTTTGGGCAAGGTCATGCCCGAGGTGCGCTTTGTGGCGCTCGGCCAGCTGGGTGATTTTGAGGATCCCGAGGAAAACGGCACGACGTTTTTGGAGAACGCCATCATCAAGGCCCAAGCCGCGGTTGAGGAGACGGGCCTTATGGCCATTGCCGACGATTCGGGCCTGGTCGTCGACGCGCTGGACGGTGAGCCCGGTGTGTATAGCGCGCGCTATGCGGGCGTGCATGGCGACGATGCCGCCAACAACGCCAAGCTGCTCGTTAACTTGGAAGGCGTGGCAGACGAGGATCGCACCGCGCGTTTTATGAGTGTCGTCGCGCTCATCGACACGGATGGTCTGGTCACCTATGGTGAGGGCGCCTGCGAGGGCGTTATCGCGCACGAGGGCCGCGGCGATCACGGCTTTGGCTACGACCCGCTGTTCCTGCCGGTCGACACGCCGGGCAAGACCATGGCCGAGCTGACGGAGGACGAGAAGAACGCCATCAGCCATCGATTCCATGCGCTCGAGCATCTGTCCGCCAAGCTGACGGGCGAGGAGTAGGCCATGCGTGCGGTGGTGCAGCGCGTGCTCAACGCCGGCGTGACGGTCGACGGCGAGTGCGTGGGCCGCATTGGACGCGGCTACCTGGTGCTGCTGGGTGTGGGCCATGGCGATACGCGTGCCGAGGCCGACAAGCTGTGGGGCAAGCTCCGCGGGCTGCGTATCAACGAGGACGAGAACGGCAAGACCAACTTGGCGCTTGCCGATGTCGACGGCGAGGTGCTCGTGGTGTCTCAGTTCACGCTGTTCGCTGACTGCCGCCACGGTCGCCGTCCGTCGTTTACGGATGCCGGCGCACCCGATGTTGCCAACGAGCTCTACGAGTACTTCCTGACGCTCGTTCGTCAAGATGTCGAACATGTGGCGCACGGTATCTTTGGCGCCGACATGAAGGTCGACCTGGTCAACGACGGCCCATTCACCATCGTCTTGGACACCGATAGTCTGTAAGTAGCCAATTTTGGGACGGGGCTTTTTTAGCTACTTGCGTATGGCCACAACAGGGTGCTATAGTATATGAGTTTTGTCTATCTTAGGGGTATTATCCCCTTTTTGAATTGCACCTTCTGGAGGCCCTGTTCATGGAAGAGATGGAAGTCAATCACGTCGACGACATCCACGAGAAGCTGACCGATATGGTGGGCGATCGCGTCAAGGTGAAGGCCAACATGGGCCGTACCCGCGTCGTCGAGCGCATGGGCACCATCAAGAGCGTCCACCCGGCCGTCTTCATTGTCGAGGTTGACGAGCGTCGTGGCCGCAAGTCGCGTCAGTCCTACCAGTATATCGATGTGCTCACCGGTCAGGTCGAGCTGTTCGACCCCGAGAGCGGCGAGCACATCTTTACCCCGCTCGGCAATCAGCTCGAGGAGCATTAACGGTGACCGATCGGTCCCTGACTCTTTCCGCGCCGGCAAAGATTAACCTCTACCTGGGGGTTCATACCGAGCGCGATGACCGCGGCTACCACAGGGTCGATTCCCTGATGGCGGCCGTCGGTCTTTCCGATACCGTGACGGTCACGCCGGCGCAGGTGCTGACCGTTCAGACGGTTCCAGCATCAGATTTTCCCATGCAAAAGAATACGGCGTATCGGGCTGCGGTTGCTATGGCCGAGCATTATGGTCGCGAGGCAAACATCTGCGTGACGATTGAGAAGCGCATCCCATTGTGCGCCGGCTTGGGCGGCCCCTCGACGGATGCGGCCGCGGTCATTGTCGCCTTGGCGGAGCTCTGGGGCATTGATCACACCGACCCCGCGCTCGATGACATTGCGCGGGGCATTGGTGCCGACGTCCCGTTCTTTTTGCACGCGAGCCCTGCGTTTTACGTAGGTGGGGGAGACGTGCTGGCAACTGAGTACCCCGCGCTGCCCGCGAAGCCCGTCGTGCTGGTCAAGCCGCGCGAGGCAAGCGTTTCGACAATTGAAGCCTATCGACGTTTTGACGAGGCCCCGGTGCCTGCGGACAAGCCCGGCGCGATAGCTTCTGCCTTGCGTGCTGGTGATGCCGAGACGGCATATGCACTCATCCATAACAACCTTGGTGTCATTTCCGCACAGATGGAGTCGCAGATTCAAACGGTCCTCGACTGGCTGCGTAAACAGGACGGAATCGTTGCTGTAGATGTGTGCGGATCGGGTGCCTGCTCGTTTGCCATTTGCGACACCACTGCCACGGCCGAAGGGCTTGCCGATGCTGCCCAGCAAAGTGGCTGGTGGGCCTGCGCGACTGAGCTTATTCCCAACACGGTTCAAATCGACGCGCCAAAGAAATAAAAATTTCTCTAGCACGCGGCGAAAATCTTTGTTACTATAGTCGAGCTAACGGGTTGTGGCTCAGTTTGGTAGAGCACTGCGTTCGGGACGCAGGGGTCGCTGGTTCAAATCCAGTCAACCCGACCAGAGCATGAGGAGGGACCGCTTCTTGCGGTCCCTTTTTTTAGCTAGTGTTGTGATACCGCGATACCCGCGGTATACTCATTCGAGCTTGTCTCGCTGTATTGTGGAGGTCTACATGTTTGGACTGAGGGCTCCTGAGCTCATCATTATTCTCGTCGTTGTCCTGATTATCTTCGGGCCCAAGAACCTGCCGAAGCTCGGCAAGTCCCTCGGCTCTACCGTCAAGAATATCCGCGAGGGTATGGAGGGCGACGATAAGGCCGAGACCAAGCAGGCCGAGGAGGTCGTGGTCGAGCAGTCCGAGGAGGACAAGGAGATCGCTGAGCTCGAGGCCAAGCTCGCTGCTGCCAAGAAGAAGCAGGCAGAGGACAGCGACGCGGACGCAGAGTAGTCCCATCCCTTTGGGGTGAGCACCTGACCGGCTTGCCCGCAGGCTAGCCGGTCTTTTTCGTTTTGTTGACAGTTGATCGTTTGATCAGAGTTGGGGAGATATCCGTATGGACGCAAGCCAGATCGTACTGACCGCTGAGGGCCGCCAGAAGCTCGTCGAGGAGCTCGCCTGGCGTGAGGGCGATTACGCCAAGGAGATCGTCGAGGACATCAAGGAAGCCCGCGCGTTCGGCGACCTTTCGGAGAACTCCGAGTACGATGCCGCCAAGGACAAGCAGGCCCAGAATGCTGCTCGTATCGCCGAGATCCAGGCCATTCTCGCCAACGCTCAGGTTGCTGCCACCACGGGCGATCTGACCGTCTCCATCGGTTCCACTGTTTCGCTGATTGATCCCAACGGCGAGGTCATGGAAGTCACGCTCGTCGGTACCACCGAGACCAACTCGCTCGAGCACAAGATCTCCAACGAGTCTCCGGTCGGTCACGCCATCATCGGTCACGGCGAGGGTGATTCCGTCGAGGTCGTTACGCCTTCCGGCAAGACTCGCGTCTACACCATCGCCAAGATCGCACGCTAGACCACGGTCCCGCGTAAAGGTATGTTTTCGCTCCCTGGGACCGAATCCTGGGGAGCGTTTTAGTTTGAGGAGCTAACTTATGGCAGAGAACCAGAACGCCGCCGATCAGGCATCGACGCTCAACGACGAGCGCGCCACCCGCCTGGCCAAGCGCGCCGCCCTGTTCGAGGCGGGCCAGAACCCCTATCCCGAGCACTCTGAGCTTGAGGACTACGTCGCCGATATCGAGACTAAGTACGCCGATCTTGCCGATGGTGAGGACACCGAGGATGTCGTGAAGATTGCCGGCCGTGTGGTCGCCAAGCGCGGTCAGGGCAAGATCATGTTCATCGTCGTGCGCGATGCGACTGCCGAGATTCAACTGTTCTGCCGCATCAACGACATGGACGAGGCTGCCTGGAATACGCTCAAGGCCCTCGACCTGGGCGACATCCTGGGCGTGACCGGCGTGGTCGTGCGCACCCAGCGCGGCCAGCTTTCCGTTGCCCCTAAGAGCGCGACCCTGCTTTCCAAGGCCGTTCGTCCGCTGCCCGAGAAGTTCCACGGTCTTTCCGACAAGGAGACCCGCTATCGCCAGCGCTATGTCGACCTGATCGCCAACGACGACGTTCGCGAGACCTTCCGTAAGCGTTCGCAGATTCTCTCTACCTTCCGTCGCTTTATGGAGTCCGACGGTTACATGGAGGTCGAGACCCCCATCCTGCAGACCATCCAGGGCGGCGCTACCGCCAAGCCGTTCATTACCCACTTCAACGCGCTCGATCAGGAGTGCTACCTGCGTATTGCCACCGAGCTCCATCTCAAGCGCTGCATCGTCGGTGGTTTTGAGCGCGTGTTCGAGATCGGCCGCATCTTCCGTAACGAGGGCATGGACCTTACCCACAACCCCGAGTTCACCACGATGGAGGCCTACCGTGCCTTCTCAGACCTCGAGGGCATGAAGGCGCTCGCCCAGGGTGTCATTAAGGCGGCTAACAAGGCCATCGGCAACCCCGAGGTCATCGAGTACCAGGGCCAGACCATCGACCTTTCTGGTGAGTGGGCCAGCCGTCCCATGACCGACATCGTCTCCGACGTGCTCGGCAAGCAGGTCACCATCGACACGCCGGTCGAGGAGCTTGCTGCCGCCGCGCGCGAGAAGGGCCTGGAGATCAAGCCCGAGTGGACTGCCGGCAAGATCATCGCCGAGATTTACGATGAGCTGGGCGAGGACACCATCGTCAACCCGACCTTCGTGTGCGATTACCCCATCGAGGTCAGCCCGCTCGCTAAGCGTTTTGAGGACGACCCGCGTTTGACTCACCGCTTTGAGCTGGTCATCGCCGGCCACGAGTACGCCAACGCATTCTCCGAGCTCAACGACCCGGTCGACCAGGCAGAGCGCTTTGCTGCCCAGATGGCCGAGAAGGCCGGCGGCGACGATGAGGCTATGGAGTATGACGAGGACTACGTGCGCGCCCTCGAGTACGGTATGCCTCCCGCGGGCGGCATTGGCATTGGTATCGACCGCGTGGTCATGCTGCTTACTAACCAGGCTTCTATCCGCGACGTCCTGCTGTTCCCGCACATGAAGCCCGAGAAGGGTTTCCAGTCCGGTGCCGCTGCCGCCAAGGCTGCAGAGGCCGGCAACGCCGCGAGCCCATTCGTTAAGTCGCTTAAGCCCACGCTCGATTACTCCAAGATCGCCGTTGAGCCGCTGTTTGAGGAGTTCGTCGACTTTGATACCTTCTCCAAGAGCGATTTCCGCGCTGTGAAGGTCAAGGCATGCGAGGCCGTCAAGAAGTCCAAGAAGCTGCTGAACTTTACGCTCGACGACGGCACCGGCACCGACCGCACCATCCTCTCCGGTATTCACGCTTATTACGAGCCCGAGGACCTGGTTGGCAAGACCTTGCTCGCCATCACCAACCTGCCTCCGCGCAAGATGATGGGCATTCCCAGCTGCGGCATGCTCATCAGTGCCATCCACGAGGAGGAGGGCGAGGAGCGTCTCAACCTGATCCAGCTCGACGCTTCCATCCCCGCCGGCGCAAAGATGTACTAGGGGGTTACGGCGTTTTACCAAACGCCGTAACCGCTCGACGCTGCGCGCCTCCCAGGGCGACAATTTGTCATTCAAAAGGCAAGGCATGACCAGAAGGTCTATGCCTTGCCTTTTTCATGCCAACTTGTTCGCCCTGGGCGGCGCTCGCTGTCTCTCCTCTACCTGCGGCGTTGCCCTAGTTGGCACTTAGGGACGTTCCTCTTGTGCCGGCACTTGGGGACAGTCCTAGTCGTTGGGGGTCTACCGACGCATTGGAGGTTTGCGCCTTCCATGCATGACAGCCGTCTCTTTTATGTTTCCTTTAGCCGTTGCTGCCTAGGATGGGGGTTAGTCGGTAGGAAGGGAGCGTCTATATGGACGACGCGAGCGAGCGTTCAATCGAAGAGGACATGCTCGATCAGTTCAATTACTTTGATGATGAGGACGAGGAGCTGATCGACCGTCGCGAGCCAGCGCCGCTTGATTCCTTTGATCTGGTCGATGAAGAGCCCGACGAGGACGAGGGCGAATCGGCGGAGCCCTCACAGCCTTCGCGCCTTAACTCGCTGCTTTCGAGAGCCCCCATGCACCACGGCGTTCGTGCCGGCGCGCTCCATATGAAAACTGACTGGCACCAGATCGTGACGGCAGGCGATGAACTTGCCGTCGATGCGCCGCTCACCGATAAATCATCCATCATCTGCCGCACCGGCATGCTTATGCTGGCAAGCGGAACGGGTGCCTGGCGCGTGCGCGATACCATGAATCGTGTTGCCGCCGTACTCGGTGTCACCATCCACGTTGACTTAAGTCTTCTGTCGTTTGAGTGCACCTGCATCGAAGATGGTCACTGCTTTAATGAGGTCGTCAGCTTGCCCACAACGGGCGTCAATACCCATCGCATTTGGATGATGGAGAGTTTCCTCAAGGAAATCGAGACCTATGGTCGTCGCTTCACGGTGCACGAGTATCACGAGATGCTCAAGACCGTTGAGAGTTCAAAACCTGATTACGCGCCTTGGCAACAGGGCCTTGCGGCGGCCTGCGCCTGTGGCGCCTTCGTTTTTTTGCTCGGCGGCGGCCCTATCGAGATGGCCTGCGCGTTCGTGGGCGCGGGTGTCGGCAACTTTGCCCGCTCCCATATTCTCAAGCAAGGCCTTGGTCAGTTCAGCGCGCTGACGACCGGCGTTGCGCTCGCTTGCGTTTCGTATCTGCTGGCATTGCTCGGCCTTGGCCAGGTCATACCGGGGGCAATGTCGCACCAAGAAGGCTATATCGGCGCCATGCTCTTTGTGATTCCCGGCTTTCCACTCATTACGGCAGGCCTCGACATCGCTAAGCTCGACATGCGAAGCGGTATCGAGCGCCTTTCATATGCCGTATCGATTATTGTGATGGCGACCCTCGTAGGTTGGATGGTTGCCGAGTGTGTTGGCCTGGCGCCGGACGACTTTGCCCCACTGGGCCTTTCGCCGCTTGCCCTTACGCTCCTGCGCGTGGTGATGAGCTTCGTTGGCGTATTCGGCTTCTCGGTGATGTTCAACAGCCCGGTAAAGATGGCCGCGGCAGCTGGGTTGATCGGCGCCGTGTCCAATACCCTGCGTCTGACCCTTGTCGATGCGCCGACGATGATTCCCTTCCTGAGCCTCAGCACGGGAATGCCTCCCGAGGCAGCAGCGTTTATCGGCGCGCTGGTATCGGGTCTGCTGGCAAGCTTGGCCGAAGTCAAGCTCACCTACCCGCGCATCGCCCTCACGGTGCCTTCGATTGTCATTATGGTGCCCGGTCTGTATCTCTATCGCTCTATGTATTACATGTGCACCTTCGACACGGTCAACATGCTCGGCTGGTTTGTGCGCGCAGTGCTCATCGTGGCGTTTCTGCCCGTTGGCTTGGGCGTGGCGAGAACCCTCACCGACCCTCGCTGGCGCCATACCAGCTAATTGGTGCAAGGGGGACAGGTTACTTTGCACCAAATGAGTTGCGGTGAAATAGGGACTGAATTGCTGCTTAAAGGGTCAAAACAGTCCGTATTCCACCGCAACTTATGGGGTCGGGGGATTATCGGTGCCCTGCATCTTCATAAACTCAACGCTTACGAAGCGCATGCGTTTCGTGCTAGGCTGGTTCCACCACATAAGTAGTCGCAGACGCGCGTACCACGGGCGGGCGAGATGAAGTTCCAACAGCTCCATCTTGCCCGCCCGTTTTTGTTGCGTGGCGCCGCGGTACAACACAGAGAGGAATCTGCCCTTTATGCCTATCAACAAACGAGAGAGCCTGCTGTTCACCTTTATCATGTGCTTTTGCATGGTGCTCTGGATGAGCATCTACAACGTTGCCCTGCAGCACGGGGCCATCAACGGCGAGGTCGTTGCCGCTGCGTGGCTCGGCTTCCCCGTTGCCTACATTTTTGCCATGTGCTGCGACTGGTTCGTCGCCAGCCCGCTCGCCAAGGGTTTCGCCTTTAAGTACTTGGTCACGCCGGGCAAGAGCTCGCCACTTGCCATGACGCTCGCCGTCAGCTCCTGCATGGTCGTTCCCATGGTTATCATCATGTCGCTGTACGGTGCCTGCGAGGGTCTGACGCACGTGCCCGGCGGCATCCTTGCGAACCTGTATTCCGTGCCCGCGATCTGGATGATCAACATCCCGCATAATTTTGTGATGGCGCTGCCGTGGAACCTTTTGGTAGCCGGTCCGATTTCCCACTTCGTCTTCCGTCGCGCCTTCCCTGTGGGGACGGTTTTCGAGGAGGAGCATGCCGAGCTCTTGGAGCAGGCTATGGCTCCTGAGTGCGAGTAGCTCGCTTAGGGATCTGCTGAGCGCGGGCGACTTGCTTGGTTGGAGCCCTAAGCGTGGATAGCTCTCTCGGCGACATCGCGGGCGTGAGCGGTGCGCATGACCGGAGGGCCCGTGCTGCTCCGTTGCCCGACGTGCTAGCGCGCAGAACAATCTGTTGGTGCATTCGGCGGCTGCTGAAGCGTTTCGGCAGCCGCTTTTTATACGGAGTTTAAATACAACAGTCTGTTGTATTACGTAGAGTGGTATATCTCTAGCAGGAAAAATGCGAGAGACGGAGCATTATGGCGTTGCTAGTAGGACTGGACGTAGGGTCGACGACGACCAAAGTTTACGCGATGCACGAGGATATGACCGAGGCGTGGTGGGGATATCGCCGCCACGGGGCGTGTCAGACAGCGAGCGTGCGCGCCATGCTCGGCGAGCTCGCCGAGCGCTTTCCCCATGAGTCGCTGCGCGTTGCGGTGACCGGCTCGGGTGCGCGCGATATCGCGACCGCGCTGGGCGCCTCGTACGTTCAGGAGGTGGTCGCCAACGCGCTCGCGATCAGCAGGTTCTATCCGCAGACGCGCTGCGCCATCGAGCTGGGCGGCCAAGACGCCAAGATGATCTTCTTCCGCACCAACGATAAGGGAGACATCGAGGTTGCCGACATGCGCATGAACGGCTCGTGCGCAGGCGGTACCGGTGCATTTATCGACGAGATGGCAAAGCTCATGGGGGTCGGCACCGAATCGGGCGAGTTCGAGCAGCTCGCAAGCCGGGGAACGACCGTCCACGAGGTCTCGGGCCGCTGCGGCGTGTACGCAAAGACCGATATCCAGCCGCTGCTCAACGAGGGCATTCCTACCACCGACCTGGCGCTTTCGGCGCTTCACGCGGTCGCCCGCCAAACGATCGGCGGTCTGGCCCAGGGTATCGACATCGAGCCGCCGGTAATCTTCGAGGGCGGTACGCTCGCCTACAACCCCACACTGGTCCGCGTGTTCCGGGAGCAACTGAATCTATCGGACGATCAGGTTATCGTCCCGCGCGATCCGCAGATCATGGTCGCGCGCGGTGCCGCCCTGTCGCTGACCGACATGTTCGCATCGTCCCAACCGATCGACCTTCCCGACGCTTTTGTCCGGCTGGATAAGCTCGAGACGGTCGCGCCCGCAAGCGGGGAGGGACGTCTTGCCCAGCCCTTTTTTGCCACACCTGCCGAGCAGGCGGATTTTACGGCACGCCATGGCAAAGAGACGCCGGCAAAGGGTCCGGATGCGTATGCGCCCGGAGAGACGGTGCGTGTGGCGCTCGGTATCGATTCGGGGAGCACGACGACCAAGTTCGCCCTGGTCGATGAGGCGGGTGAGCTTGTCGATTCGTTCTACGCGTCTAATAACGGCAGACCGCTCGACGTCGCCCAACAGGGTCTTGTCAGCTTGAAGAACCGCTGGGAGACAGCGGGAGTCACGCTTGCGATCGATGCCGTGGGCACCACGGGATACGGCGAGGAGCTTTTCGCGCGCGCGTTCCACGCCGACTACCATACGGTCGAGACGGTCGCGCACGCCCGCGCCGCGTGCGCATGCGTTCCCGATGCGACCTTCGTGCTCGACATCGGCGGACAGGATATGAAGGCCATCTGGCTCAACCACGGCGTGCTGACCGATATCGTCGTCAACGAGGCGTGCTCTGCGGGCTGCGGCTCGTTCCTCGAGGGTTTTGCCAAAAACCTCGGAATAGCCGTTGAGGATATCGCGACCGAGGCATTTTCGTCCAAAGCCCCCGCCGTTCTCGGCAGCCGCTGCACGGTGTTCATGAACAGCAGCGTCGTTTCCGAGCAGCGGCGCGGTAAGGGTCCGGGCGACATCATGGCCGGTCTCTGCCGTTCGATTATCGAGAACGTGTTCACCAAGGTCATTCGCGTTTCAAATCTCAACCGTCTGGGCGACAAAGTCGTCGTCCAGGGCGGCACGTTCCGAAACGACGCGGTGCTGCGCGCATTCGAGCAGTATCTGGGCAAACCCGTCACGCGTGCGCCCCACCCGGGGCTGATGGGCGCTATCGGTATCGCCCTGCTCGCGCGCGAGGAATGCCGCAAGGGCGACGCCGGCACGTCGTTTATCGGGCTCGATGCCGTGGAGCGCTTCGAGCATCGCGAGTTCGGCGGCGTTACCTGCCGTCGGTGCAACAACCGCTGCCAGCGCGCGGTCGTGGCATTTGGCGACGGCTCGCTTTACGTCACGGGCAATCGCTGCCCGCGCGGCGGCGCCATCTCATGGGATGAGCTCGTGCGCGAGGTTCCCGCGGCGGAGGAGCTGCGTCCGCAGGGTGCTTGCGAGGCACAGGCACCCGGCACGGGGCGCGACCGGACCGCGGCTGCCCCCAATCTCTTTGTCGACCGCGAGAAGCTGCTGTTCGAGTCGTACCCCACGGTTCCCGTCTGCGGGGGGCGCGATGTCACGATCGGCATTCCCCGTGTGCTCGAGTTCTGGGACACCATGCCGTTCTGGTCGACGTTCTTCAGCACGCTCGGCTTTAAGGTGCGCGTCTCGGGACGCAGCACCAAGGCGATGTACGAGCGCGGTCTGGCGCACGTCACATCCGACACCGTGTGCTTCCCGGCCAAGCTCGTCCACGGGCACATCCGCAATCTCGTCGACGCCGGCGTCGACCGCATCTTCATGCCCATCATCACGACGGTGCCCACCGAAAACACCGCCTCTACCAGCGAGTGGATGTGCGCCGTCGTAAAGGGATACCCCTACGTGATGCGCAATTCCGATAACCCGGAGGAGCGTTTCGGCGTTCCGTTCGATACGCCGCTGTTCCACTGGTACGACGAGGGCGACCGAAACCGCCAGCTCAAGGCGTGGTGCAAGGAGACCTTCGATATCGATGCCGACCTGGTTGCCGAGGCGACCGAGCAGGCGGACCGCGCGCAGCAGACGTTTGAGAAACAGCTGCAGCTGCGCGGCAGGCAGGTGCTCGAGAACGTGCGCGAGGACGGCGGCTACGCGGTGGTGATCGCTTCGCGCCCGTACCACAACGACCCGCTGGTCAACCACGGGCTGCCCAAGCTCTTCTCTGAGCGCGGCATCCCCGTGCTGACGCCCGATGCGGTGCCGGGGGTCTGCAACGTCGATCTTTCCAACAGCCGCATCGACATCGTGAACAACTACCATGCGCGCATGCTGTCGTGCGCGGTCATCGTCGCATCGACGCCCGAGCTCGAGCTCGTGCAGATGGGCAGCTTCGGCTGCGGCCACGATGCGTATCTCACCGACGAGATCGCGCGCATGATGGGCGAGATGGGCTCCAAGGTTCCGATGATGCTCAAGCTCGATGAGAGCGACGTCGCCGGTCCCATGGGCATTCGCGTGCGTTCGTTTATCGAGTCAGTCAACCGTCGTCGCGCGGAGGAGCGTGCCGAGGGCGCCCGGGTGCACGCGGTCCATCCGCTCGACGACCCGTATAAGGTCAAGTACACCAAGCGCGACCGGCACGACAAGATCGCGCTGGTCCCCAACACCTCCCATGCGTTCTGCAGGCTCATGACTGCGGCGATGCGCAATCAGGGCGTGCGCGCCGAGGCCCTTGATATCGGGCGCGAGGATGCCATCCGCCTGGGCAAACGCTATGTGCACAACGACATCTGCTTCCCCGCGCAAATCGTGATCGGCGAGGCGCTCGCGGCACTCGAGAGCGGTAAGTACGACCCGCACGACGTCGCCGTGGTGACTGGCAAGTATATCGGCGACTGCCGCCTGACGCACTACATGCCCCTGCTGCGCCGCGCGCTCGACGACGCGGGATACGACTATGTCCCGGTGCTCACCAACGACGACGTCGATGCCCACAATGCGCATCCGGGCTTCAAGCTCGGCCTTGGCCCGAGCATCCAGATCGCCTACGGTCTTCCCATGATCGATGCCCTCGAGGCCATGCTTAGGCGCATCCGTCCCTACGAGCTCGAGAAGGGCGCGGCGGACGCTGCGTTCGACCGCGCGCTCGATGAGGTTATCGAGGGCATGGAGCGCTCCGGGCTGAGAGGCCAGGCGACGGGCTTCAAACGCGCGCTTGCGATCATGGACGCCGTTCCGTACGACCGCTCGAACCCGCATCCGACCGTTCTCATCGTGGGCGAGTACCTGCTCAATTTCCATCTCGGCGCCAACCACGAGATCGAGCGCTACCTCGAGGACAACGGGCTCGAGGTCATCGAGGCGCGCATGACCGACGTGATCCGCAAGACCTATTTCTACAAGCATGCGCAGTCGCGCGAGTTCCACGTCGACCTGTCGCTGCCCGAAAAGGCCTGGTACGCCACGGCGGACAACCTGTTCGAGCTCGCGCACGACCGTTGCGACCGCCTGGGCGCGGCGAGCCCGCTCTACGAGCCGCCGACGCGCATGCCCGAGCTCGTGCGCGCGAGCGATAAGATCCTGCACCATACGTTCGATGCGGGCGAGGGCGTGCTGATTCCGGCGGAGATTCTCGAGCACGCCAAGCGCGGCTGCCGCAACTTCGTGATCCTGCAGCCGTTCGGGTGTCTGCCCAACCATGTCGTGGGGCGCGGGCTCATCCATGCGCTCAAGGAGCAGTATCCCACGGCGCAGTTCCTGCCGCTCGACTACGATCCCGACGTGAGCTTCGCCAACGTGGAGAACCGTCTTCAGATGCTCATCATGAACGCCAAGGCGCAGGGGTGCGGTGAGGCGCATGGCGAGACCGCGTAAGGACGCCGATGTGCCCGATGCACGCACCCGTATCATCGAGGCGTTTTGGGAGCTCATCGAGAACAACAGCATCTTCGAGCTGTCGGTTGGCGAGGTGACCCGCGCCGCCCAGTGCAATCGCGGAACGTTTTACTACTATTTTCACGATTTCGATGAACTCGTCGCCATCGCCATAGCCCAGCTGCTGCAGGATAACGAGCTCATCACCGATGCCCTCTGGCATTTTTCGAGCGAGGGCGACCTTTCGGCGTTCGACCGGCGCGACGTCCGCTGCCTGCTGCGGCGCATCGTCATCACCATGAGGGCGGGTGCCGCCGAGCAGGTCGTGCAGGGCATCCATACGATCATCATCGACCGCGTGAGAGAGATCGTCCACCCCGACGGAGAAGAGCTCAAGGCAGATTCGAGCTTTGCGGTGGGCTTTCTGGTCTCGGGCATCATGGGCTTTGTGATGGCGGTCGGCTTTGCCCGGGAGGGCGGCGAGGAGATAGACCTCGAGCAGCTGGGGGACAGCGCGTGCGCGTACCTGAGGGCGGTCGCCATGCAGACGGTGGAAACGGTCGCGCAAGTCGAGGGCGTCGATACATCCGAGCTGCTCGAACGCGTCTCCAAGGAGGCCGATGCCTATCGCGCATCGCGTGCGACGAGTCCCGACGTGGTGAAAGACGCCTAGGGTTTCTCTTGCGGGGCGCCTGTCGCGCATCGCGCGGTGAGTCCCGCGATGCGGTCATAACCTGCATTCATGTGAGTCGGGTTTATAGATATTCCTCCAGCTGTTAACATAGACAACCTGTGGGTAAAGAGACAAAAGCGCCGCCGACGGGCGGGCGTTTTGATTTCGATGAACTCATGTAAGGAAACGAGCATGTTAGATAGATTTACCGATCGAGCGCGCAAGGTCATGTCGATGGCCAAACAGGAGGCGCTCGATCTGCACTCAAATAAGGTGGGCACCGAGCACCTGCTGCTCGCACTTGCCAAGGAGGACGAGGGCATCGCTGCCGAGGCGCTGCGCTCGCTTGATATCTCCTACGACGACATCATGGACACCCTCAAGGAGGTCCAGACCACGGTTCCCGAGCCCAGCGAGGAGACCGAGGCTGCCAAGCTTGCCTTTACGCCGCTCGTCATTAGCGTGATGGAGCGCTCCTTCCGCGTGGCGCGTGAGAACAACCAGACATATGTGTCGACCGAGCACCTGCTCATCGGCATCGTCGAAGAGGGCAACGGCATGGCCATGGATATCCTCATGCGCCTGGGTGTGTCGTCTGCTTCCATTAAAAAGGCCATCGAAAAGCTCACCGCTAAGGATCAGGACAAGAAGCGTCCGCTCGCCGGAGCCGGCGCCGGGCGTCCCGGTGCGGGCCTGCCGTTCTTTAGCGGCTCGGACGCCTCTCAGCAAAAGGGGAGTGGCACCGATACGCTCAAGCAGTTCGCCACCAACCTCACGCAAAAGGCGCGCGACGGCGAGCTCGATCCCGTGATTGGCCGCGAAAAGGAAGTCCAGCGCATGATGGAGATCCTTTCGCGTCGCACCAAGAACAATCCGCTTATCTTAGGCGACCCCGGCGTGGGCAAGACGGCCATCGTCGAGGGCCTGGCTCAGCAGATTGCAGCCGGCAACGTGCCCGAGAACCTTATGAACCAGAATATCTGGACGCTCGACCTGCCGGGTCTCGTTGCGGGCGCCAAGTATCGCGGTGAGTTTGAGGAGCGCCTCAAGAACGTGATCCAGGAGGCCACCGAAGCTGACGACGTCATCCTGTTTATCGATGAGATGCACACCATCATCGGTGCCGGTTCTGCCGAGGGCTCCATCGACGCGAGCTCCATGCTCAAGCCCGTGCTTGCGCGCGGTGCCTTCCAGATTATTGGCGCCACCACGGCCGAGGAATTCCGCAAGTACCTCACCAAGGACCCGGCCTTTGAGCGTCGCTTCCAGACCATCGATGTCGAGGAGCCGAGCGTCGAGGACACGGTCAAGATCCTGACCGCGCTCAAGCCGCGCTACGAGGAACACCACCATGTGCGCTATACGCAGGGTGCTATCGAGGCCGCCGCGAACCTTTCCAACCGCTACATCCAGGATCGCTTCCTGCCCGATAAGGCCATCGACCTCATCGACGAGGCCGGTGCCCGCGCTCGCATCGCCGCGAATCGCGCACCCGAGCCGGTGCGTGAGGCCGAGCATCGCATAGAGGAGCTCAAGGCCGCCGCGCAGGAGGCCACCGAGAGCGACGATATGAACAAGGCCGCCGAGATCACCGAGCAGCAGAAAGCTGCCGAGATTGAGCTCGCCGAGGCCAAGGCTGCCTGGACCGCCGAGCTCGACGCCAGTCCGCTCACCATCGATGTGAGTCAGATCGCCGATATCGTGTCCGTGACCTCGGGCGTGCCGGTGTCCTCGCTTACCGAGAGCGAGAGCCGCCGCCTGCTGCAGGCCGAAAGCGTGCTCAAGACGCGCATCATCGGTCAGGACGAGGCCGTCGAGGCCGTTGCCAAGGCCGTGCGCCGCAGCCGCTCGCCGCTCAAGGACCCGCGCCGCCCCGGCGGCAGCTTTATCTTCCTGGGCCCCACCGGCACGGGCAAGACCGAGCTCGCCAAGACGCTCGCCGAGTATCTCTTTGGCAGCAAGGACGCGCTCATCAGCTTCGACATGTCGGAGTTTGGCAGCGAGTTCGAGGTCTCCAAGCTCATCGGTAGCCCTCCGGGTTACGTCGGTCACGACGAGGGCGGCCAGCTCACCAAGGCCGTTCGTCGCCACCCGTACTCGGTCGTGCTGTTCGACGAGATCGAGAAGGCGCACCCCGACATCTTCAATATCCTGCTGCAGGTGCTGGAGGAGGGCCGTCTGACCGATAGCCAGGGCAAGACGGTCGACTTCCGCAATACGGTGATCATCATGACGTCAAACGTGGGCGCCCGCGAGATCGCGCAGGATGCGAGCGTCGGTTTTGGCACCACCGGTGAGCAAGGCCTTACCTCGAGCGAGATTAAGGGCCGTGCGATGGGCGAGCTCAAGCGCCTGTTCCGCCCCGAGCTGCTCAACCGTATCGACGACATCGTGGTGTTCCAGAAGCTTTCGGGCGAGAACCTGACCAAGATCGCGCACCTGCTGGTGGACGACCTGCGTCAGCGCCTGATCGCCAATGGCATGAATATCAAGCTCACCGATGCAGCCTACGACAAGATTGTGGCGGAGGGCACCGACCTCACCAACGGCGCGCGTCCGCTGCGCCGCGCCATCCAAAAGCTCATCGAGGACCCGCTGTCCGAGGAGCTGCTGGCCGGCGAGTGGGGCGAGGGCGATACCGTCCTGTGCGACGTGGCCGACGGCAAGTTTGTCTTTAGCCACGGCACGGGCGAGATTCCGGCACCGCGTCCGGCGGGCACGCTCGGTGGCGATACCGCCCCGGCGGCACCGCACACCGGCAACGCCGCGCCCGTGAGCGGCGGCGTGACCTCGGGCCCCGGCGGCATGATGCAAGCCGGCTC
>CABSAN010000027.1 GCA_902475785.1 uncultured Collinsella sp. | reverse complement strand
CCCTCCTTCACCGAATAGCGAAAAGCTAGTGCTCCATTGTAGTAGATGCCGCGTCCGCCGTGTGCTCGCGAGGCAGATGAATCGTAAAAGTCGTACCCTTTCCAAGCTCCGACTCCACGGATATGTAGCCGTGATGACGCTCGACAATCTGCTTGGTCACGGCGAGGCCCACGCCCAGGCCACCCGCCTCGCGGGCGCGACTGGCGTCGGCACGCCAAAAACGACCGAAGATGCGCGACAAATCATCCTTGGCGATACCGATGCCCGTATCCGAAACCGCGATATCGACGTGCTTGCGGTCGCTGAGCACCGACACCACGACCCAACCCCCCTCGGGGGTATAGCGCATGGCGTTACTCAAGAGGTTGATGACGCATTGCGTGATCATGTCGGGATCCGCCTCGACAACGTCATCGTGGCCCTGCGTCTCATCTGCAAAGCGCAAACGCAGGTCACGGTCGGCAAACAAGCGCTCCTGGCCATTCACAATCGAGCGCACAAACGGCACCATATCCACCGGCTCCAGGTTGAGTGGCGCGGTACTGTTTTCCATGCGCGACAGGTCGAGCATCTGCTGCACCAGACGGGCCAGACGACGCGTCTCGGATGCGACCGTTTCCAGGTGTTCGTCATCGGTGGGATACACACCGTCTTGCATGGCCTCGACCGTTGCAAGCATGGCCATGAGCGGCGTGCGCAGCTCGTGGGCAACATCAGAGGTCAGGCGCTTCTCGTGCTTCATGTCCTTCTCGAGTGAGGTGGCCATCTCGTCGAAGGTCTCTCCCAGCTGATCGATCTCATCATCGCCGCGCAAGCCCGTACGAGCGGACAGATCGCCGTCGCGAATCTGCTTGGCGGTGCTGGTAATACGATGAATCGGCTTGGTGAGCATGCGCGACACAAGCGCTCCGATAACGACCGAGATACAGACGGCCACAACCGCGGCAAGGGCCATGGCGTTAAAGGTCTTCTCTCTGAATGCCGAGTCTGCCCTGGTGAGCAGGGCATCGGAGCCAACCGCCCACAATTTGACCTGACCCACGTGCTCGCCGGAGGACGTCACGATCTCAACGTTGGCAACACTATTGGAATCGGTGGGAGCAGACGAGACTGGGCTGTGCGATGCCCTCTTTCCGCTCGTATCGTCGGTCGTCGCCTGATTTTCGCGCACATCGGCAGTAGCGCTTGCCGAGGGCCACGAGTCGTCGTAGACGATGACGCCCTTTTTATTGACGACCTGCATGCCCAGATCGTCGGACACCAAACTCGATGTCGCGACCGTGCGCAGCTCGCCCGCAGTCCAAGAACCGTTTTCCTCATATGACGTTGCCAACTTATCGGCAGCGGAATTGGCGATTTCGACAATATTGGAGCGCGTGTAATCCGTAAAAACCGTGCCCCATACAACGGAGACTACGCCCACCAGCACCAATACCGTCATGAGCGATGTCAGGGCAAAAGCCAGGGCCATGCGCGAGGGATAGCTCATCGTCGGCCGTGAATCGGAACGAGGCGTGTTCCAACTAGCCTTGGAACCCGCCTCGTTCTCCTGCTTATGCTTTTGCCCGATTTCAAAGCGCGCAGGTGTCATATGTGATTTCCTTTATTTCTCGTCCGACTTATCGGTCTTGGTCGGAGCCTCGAAGCGGTAGCCGACACCGTGAACGGTGTAGAGCCACTTGGGCTTCTTGGGGTCGTCGCCCAGCTTGGCGCGAAGGTTCTTCACGTGGCTGTCGATGGTGCGCTCGTAACCCTCAAAGTCGTAGCCGAGCACCTTCTCGACCAGCTCCATGCGGTTGTAGACGCGGCCGGGGTGACGGGCAAGCGTGGTGAGCAGCTTGAACTCGGAAGCCGTCAGGTCAACTTCCTTGCCCTCGACCAAAATCTTGTGGCCCGAGATGTCAATGACCAGATCGCCAAAGTCGAGCACCTCGACGGCCGGCTCATCGGCCTGGTGGGCACGGCGGAACAAGGCGCGCACGCGCGCGACAAGCTCGCGCGGCGAGAACGGCTTGATCAGGTAGTCGTCGGCACCGAGCTCGAGGCCGATAATACGGTCCTCGATCTCGCCCTTGGCCGTCAGCATAATGATGGGGACATCCGAGGTGTCGCGAATGGTGCGGCAAACGCGCTCGCCGGGAATCTTGGGGAGCATGAGGTCGAGCACGACCAGGTCGAACTGATGCTTCTCGAACTCTTCGATAGCGGACTGGCCGTCGCCCACGCCCACAACCCAATAGCCCTCGCGCTCGAGATAGGCAGCGACGGCGTCACGGATTGCCTTCTCATCCTCGACCAGCAGAATCTTTTTTGCATCTGAAGCCATAACACGGCCCCCCTGTCTCAATTAGCTAAGAACAAGCTCATTTTAACGCACCTGAGCCCACCGGGTATCGCATGGGTGCGATAGCTCGGCGGGCGGTACTCATAGTCACAACGCGCTTATTCCCCTGTCGACGCCTTTTTAACCCCTCGGAGACTAAAGAGAGAACAAGCGAGCGGTAACCGTCTCGGGAATTCCCTGACTGTTACGCACCGTTGCGTACGTTAAGAACGAGCTCGATTTGCCCGCCGTAGCAGGATAATCGCCATACTCCAAGGCTCGGTCGGGCGACAGAAGCGAGCCGTAGGTCTTGGCCGAAGTGTCAATCAAAAAATGCGACGCCTGAACTTTAACCAGGTATTTGTTTTTCCTTCCCGCGGCGCACGCGAGCGGCTCACGCGAAAGGAAGAGGTACGGCCCGCCCTCGCTACCGATATAGGTGCCCATATTGCCCAGGCTACCCACACCGCTATACGTCGCCTCAATGGAGAACACGAAGGTGTCGCCCATATACACGGCCTCGAAAGGCGAAACCGACGAAGGAAGCACCAGCTGAGCTCGCTTCGTGTTGTTACCGTCAGTCAGGTCGATTGCCGTCATACCGTAATAGACGCCCTCATCATTGTGCACGCGGGGCGAGATAGTCAGGATGCCGTCGCTCACACGCGGGGCGGATGCGAAACGGCCCGTCGACTTCCAAATAGTCTCAGGCTTGGACTCGCTGGGCGACTGACGGTAGCAATACGAATCGCTACTCGTCTTGGTGCCGCCGGACGAAGGCATCTTATACCAGATGACCGACGGCCCATACACTGTGAAGAGCGGCGGATCGTAGTTTTCGCCACCGCGGTCGAGCTCGACAGCGTTGCCGGTGAGGGAAGAGCCCGCAAGGTTTTGCGCATAGAGTTTCCAAGACGCATTGGCAAAGTTCATCTCGACCCACGCAAACACGCCATCACCCGCGCGAACGTCGTAAAACGCATAACCGGTTCCCTCAATGGGATCCTCGATAAGTGTGGTAAGCGAGCCATCGCCCAGGTTGAGCACACCAAGCGTATTGGCATGCAGGGCAGAAGCAGGTGCCATCATCGCGGCAGCGTAGTCTCCATCGCAGTAGTACAGCAGCGTGCCCAGCGGCAGCGTCCACGAGGCCGCGGGCTCAAGATCGATATCAACAGCTTCGTACTCATCAGTGATCGAGATAATCTTCGAATCGTCCTTGATAACCTGCGGCTCGCCAGCGGCATCATCACTCGTGCCCGTTTTTTTCGAGCAACCGGCAAGCACCGTGGCAGCGCCCGCGGCAGCCCCACCGAGTACAAAGCCGCGACGCGATATTCCGTTCTTGATGTGATCGGCGATACCCATTAGGCGATCTCGGCGCGAGCGGCCTCGATGGCGCGCGTGAGCTGATCGGCGCAAGAGGTCTTTTTCATACCACAGGTATTACCGGCGAGAACCTCGATTACGCGATCGGCAGGAGCACCCTCGACCAGCTTGGAGATAGCCTTGAGATTGCCGTCGCAGCCGCCGGTAAACTCGACGCTCAGCACCTTGCTGCCATCATCGGAAAGATTGAGGTGGATATTGCGAGAGCATACACCCTGAGGCTTGTAGTCAAAACTAATCATTGAGATCCCCTCTCAGAAAGAAATTTCAGACGTCTATTATCCCCGCCTGGGCCGGCTTATTATCGTAAGCACCGATTCAACATCCTACGATGCTTGGACTAGTGGGGGCAAGATTAGCAGTCCGCACCCTGCGCGTGGACCATGCGCTTATCCCGATACATATTGTGGTCGGCGACACGATATACATCGGCCAGCGTATTTCCAGCCGTCTCGACGGTCGCCACGCCAATCGATGCGCTGACCGTCAAGGCCTCATCGCTTACCGCGGCAAGACCGAGACGAAGATCCTGTTCCAGCCCGAGCGCAGACTCGTTGTCAGTATGGGGGCAAACCAGCAAAAACTCGTCGCCGCCAAGGCGCATCGGCAGATAATCCGCACCAGCCACCCGCCGCAGCACGGACGCCGTCCGTCGCAGCAGTTCATCTCCCATCTCGTGACCATAGATGTCGTTGGTCCGCTTGAGATAATTGCAGTCCAACATAATCACGCTCACGGGCAAGCCCTCGTTTACCAGGCTATCTCCGCGCGATTCAAGGTAGTTGCGGTTGCGAAGCCCCGTCAGTTTGTCTTGGTATGACAGCTCCTCGGCATGCTTGACCATCGATATGTTGTGCGTCGCCACGACGACCGACTCCAGCCGGCCTTGCTCATCGCGGTGCTGGGGGACAACCTGTAGCGAGTACCAAGTGCCTCGACAATCTCGCACCTCGGCAGCCAAGTACGGTACGCCCTCCATACGTTCACGAAGCGTACTTATATCTACGAGCCCCACAACCGCTTCGCGGCTTTCGGGGCTCACGATATCCCAGCAGACCGTGTCCATAAAGTCATATGCCTCGCTGTGCTCGGCAAATATCTTCGCTATCGCCGGCGACATATTGATTCCCTCGATCTCGAGGGTGTCGAGATGCAAAAGGAAGGTCGAATCGTAGATGGCGCTTATGGCATTGATAATGCCGAGCTGTTTATCCTTTTCGACCAAATTGCGGTGGTCAACGATATTTCGAGCCAACAGTACCACGACCCAAAACGCAAGGCACACCAAGACGCCGGCGGCGACAAATGAAATCCTGTCAGACATGACCTCAGATTTGGGATATAGCGCAAACAGGCGGTAGTCCTTATATGCCGCACGCACGGCGTACCATTTGTCTCCTCGATATTCGATGGGCGTCAGGCCGTCGTCTTTCCACTCAACCCCTGCGCTGGTGAGGAGTCGGGCAAGCGACACGTCAGCATCGGCACTGTTGGATGAGACAATCTCCGCATCCTCCATAACAAGCACCATGGGACTTTGGTGGAAGGTGTTGTTCGCAAGCACATCGGCTATGGAATATGAATAGTCGTCCGCCGTATCGGAAACAAGTGAGCGGTATGCCAGAGCAACGCCGTCACCATACGGGACAGCACAGACGGCAAAAACGACACCACGGCGCTCAACGACAGTTGAGTAGGTCACTTTGGAACCTTGATACATCGATGCGACCGGCGAACAGGCCAGCTCCTCTCGCCACAACATGAGCGGATCGCGACCATCGATGTCGTAGTGGGCGGCCATATGGCCATCGGAGTCCATGACCATCAGCCCCGAAAGGTTCTCGGCATGGACAAATTGCTCGATAAGGTCGTTGTTGACCTCAACGCGATCAGAGGACAGGAACGTCGCAAACGATTCGACCGCGGCGAGCAAATCGTGTGTCGTCTCGATTTTTCTCCCCTGTTCGTAGCGGTCATATTTTTCGCAAGCGTTTTCCAAAAACACCATGGTTTCTTGACCAAACCCAAGCGTTTTTTCGAGGCAGCGATGGGTTCCAACCGCATACAACAGGCCTAATAAGACAGCGCTGACAATAACGCCGACAGCTATGACGGTCAGAGTCTTTCGGCGCAAGCGGTGCTTGTCATTTGTCATGATTCCGCTCCTTGCCAGCCCGTCGTCGCTCCCGCCTTGTAATTGTCCACAATACGGTCAATCGTGCCGTCTCGATCCATGTCGAACAGCGCGGTATTGAGGTTTTTGACGCACTCTCCCTCATAGGCAACATCAAATGCAACGCCCAGGTCAACCGTCATAACGTTGTCGGCAAACACACGATAAACGCCGGGATACTGGGCGACGAGTCGATCAAGCGATTGAACGTCCGCCATCCAACAGTCGACATACCCTTTGGCGAGGGCGGCTTTGCAGAGTTCGGCAGAACCATACGATTTGATTTGCACGTCCGGCGAGATTTCCAGATCCCCTGCGAGCAATCGGCGTTCACTCACCGAGCCCGCAATCACCGCAATGGCCTTACTTCCATCGAGATGCGCCAAGGAATTGATGCCACTCGTTTTCTTGGCGGCAACCGAGACCGTCACGGTTAGATACGGCTCGGTCCAGTAATACTTATCCTCGCGATAACAGGGAGAATAATCACACCACAGGCAATCGATATCACCGTTTTTGAGCAGCCGGTCGCGATCGTTCCAGTCAATATCGACAAACTGTGGCTTGATCCCCACGCTTTTGCAGGCCTCGCGGGCGATGTCGATATCGATACCGGCGTAATCGCCCGTGGTATCGACATACACATAGGGGTCGTTATCCGTAACGCCGATTTTGAGTACCGGGAGATCTTTGTCGGCTTCATTCGAGGAGGAAGAACTGCTTCGAACGGTATACGTCAGGGCGCCCGCACAGACGGCAACAAGGAGTATGAACACGAGCGAGACGATGGCGGCCCGCTTGATGCGTCTGGGCACGTGCCTCCTTTCATCGAAACAGCAGTGAGAGTTCATTTTATTACCGGGGGCTTATACGACAGTAAAAAAGCGCCTCGCCCAAGACGGGCAAGGCGCCAAAGGTTGAAATGCGTCCGCAAGCGGTCGAATTAGGTTAACCCTACTCGAAGCTTAGCTGCTCCAGGCGGTCGAAGACCGTATCGATGCGGGTGAGGAAGTCCCACGGATCAAAGATCTCGTCGAGCTTCTCCTGGCTGACGGTGCAGCGCGGATCGGCCTCGAGACGCTCCTTAAAGGTGGGGCCAGAGACACAATCCTGCACCTCGTGCCAGGTGGCCATGGCATTTTCCTGCACGATAACGTAGGCGTCCTCGCGGGTGATGCCCGTATCGACGAGGGCCAGCAGGACCTTGGAGGAGAAGATGAGGCCGCGGGTCTTGTTAAGGTTGGCCATCATGCGAGCCGGATACAGCTGCAGGCCGTCGATAACGCGGATGAGGCATTGGAACATGTGGTCAAGCGCGATGAAGCTATCGGCCTGGGCGACACGCTCGGCGGAAGAGTGCGAAATGTCGCGCTCGTGCCACAGGGCAACGTTGTCAAAGGCAACCTGCGCGTTGGACTTCACGACGCGCGACAGGCCGCAGACCTTCTCCATGGTGATGGGGTTGCGTTTGTGCGGCATGGCGGAACTGCCCTTTTGGCCCTTGCGGAAGGGCTCCTCGGCCTCGAGCGTATCGGTCTTCTGCAGGTTGCGGACCTCGGTCGCGATGCGCTCGCAGGTGGCCGCTGTAGTGGCAAGCACGCCGGCAAGGTAGGCGTGGTGATCGCGGCTGATGACCTGCGTGGACAGCGGATCGTGGACCAGGCCCAAGTGCTCGCAGACGTACTCCTCGACGAACGGCTCGATGGAGCTGTAGGTGCCGACGGCACCGGAGATGGCACCGAAGGCAACGTTCTTGCGAGCGTCCTCAAGACGATCGAGATCGCGCTTGAGCTCCCATGCCCAAGAGCCAAACTTCATACCGAAGGTCATCGGCTCAGCATGGATGCCATGGGTGCGGCCGGCGCAGAGCGTATTGCGCTCCTCGAAGGCACGGCGCTTGCAGATCACGCCGAGCTTCTTGACGTCCTCGATAATCAGGTCACACGCCTGAGTAAGCTGATAGCACAGAGCCGTATCACCCAGGTCGGAGCTGGTCATACCGTAGTGAACCCAGCGGCTAGGCTTGGGCTCGCCCTCGGGAACATCGGCGTCGATATATTCCTTCATGTTGGTCAGAAAGGCGATGACATCGTGGCGCGTGACCTCCTCGATCTCGTCAACCTTCGCCTTCTCAAAGTTGGCGTGGTCGCGAATCCACTGGGCCTCTTCTTTGGAAATACCGATCTTGCCGAGCTCCGCCTGAGCCTCGCAGGCCAGGACCTCAATCTCCTGCCAAATGGCGTACTTGTTCTCGAGGGAGAAGATGTGTCCCATCTCCGGGCGGGTATAGCGATCGATCATAGCGGCTCCTTTTTGGTTATTGGCACGTTGGTCGTAACCCAACCATTGTACCGTGCGCGGGTGCGAGTATGGGCAGTAGGCATTAACCTAACATTTTGTAGCATAGAGCGGCCATGAGGGCGTCCGCGTATTTGCGAAGCAAATTCGCACCGGCTGCGGGCGAGCCCCTCGGCCTCACGAAGCCGCGGAGGAAGACTTTGTTGAATTGGCCGTCCCGAGGTCTTCCGCGCTCGGTGGAGCGGGCAACGGGACGTCTGTGCGCCCGCGTGGCGGACGCACACCGGCTGTGGGCGGCATGTCCCGGTCCGCGCACATGCACGGGCATAGCGGGTTGAATCCGATGTTCCCGAGACCTCCCATGCTCGATGGAGCGGGCAACGGGACATCCGCGTATTTGCTTTGCAAATACGCACCGGCTTCAGGCGCCTGCCGGCGCCTTCGCCTGCTCGCTACAAACGCTTCGCGTTTGCTTTACGCTCGCACCCTGGCGGGTTCGAATCCCGGCACTTGGTAGTAAAAAGCACGGCAACGTAACGCTGCCGTGCTTGTGCTTTTTACTGGAGCGGGCAACGGGATTCGAACCCGCGAGTGTCAGCTTGGGAAGCTGATGCCTTACCACTTGGCGATGCCCGCTTGTGTGTTGGCTAGTATAACGCGGTTGTCTTGTTCGATACAAGGGTGTCGATGCTTGTTTTAGCTGTGGAGAATCGTTTGAAAACCGCGCCAATTGTGGAGATGAGGACCTTTGTCTTTCTATTCTTACCGTCTTCTACCTGCGCTTTTATTTGATTGTTGTATTTGAGCTCGATTTGTCAGAAATCGGGCAAGCTTTTGGTCAGCTTCTGGTACTTACCCGCATGAACCATGGCGGTAGCCTCATCCCAAGCGCCGCGGCCTCCCCGTGCGGCGCACGAGGGATAAGGAGCAGCCATGTCCAACGCACCCACGCACTCTGTCCACAGCGCAATCGCAACAGGTCCGCTGCTCCTGCTCCTCTTTTTTCTGATCGGCTGTCTGGCCCCAGGGGCCGCATTCGCCGTCGACGGGAGTGATGCCCTTAATTTCCGCACCATAAGCGACGGCTGCGGCCCCTTCGGTGTCGGTAAATACGAGGCACAGGACACTTCGATTTCGTACTGTATGAATCAAGACTGCCCCGGCCCCAGCAAGCCGGGAGGGCCATGGCGCACATATAACCAGGGCTGGACATGGCTCGATGACGAATTTGCCGCCATCGTCTGTCACGGATACCCCTCCAATACATCCTTTGGCGGCCACAATCTGTCGCCCGATCTCGCTCGTGCCGCCACCCAGATTGCCGTGTGGATGCTCAACGGAACCACGCGCCCCGACGGCACCTATTCGTATACAAATAGCAAGGGAGTTGCCAGGAGCGGTAGGTTTTACGAAAACGCCGAGGCCGTAGCGGCTGCACGTTGGCTCTACGACAGCGCTAAGTCCGGATCCATTAAGGCAGCCCCACATCGAGCCAGGCGTTATCACGGCCCGGTCTCGGGCGAGGGTCGACACCAGGACATGCTCTATGTTCCGCCCGCCGTCTCCGTATCTTTCCAAAAACAATCGTCCCAGGCTGGCATCACCGCCGGCAACGACACCTACAGACTCGGTGGCGCAACCTTCGATATCTTTGAAAGTGCGGGCGATGCACGTGTCGGCACTATCCAGATGGACGAAAACGGGCGTGCACAAGCAACACTTTTGCCCAATACGGCATATTACCTGGTCGAAACCAAAGCCCCGGCAGGCTATATCCCTCGAAGCGACCGAATAGCCTTCACCACACAAAACAGCGGCGAACATGTCACTATTAACGAGCAGCCCGGCACCATCACCTTGCGTATTGCAAAAACCGATGCCGCCACGGATGCTGGCGCCCAAGTTGGGACGTCGCTTGCGGGCGCTGAATTCACCTGCGTCTCGCAATCAACTCCCGGCTGGACTCGCACCCTTACGACCGATGAAAACGGATGGGCGATCCTCAATGACGTTCCTCTGGGCACCTTTACCATCTACGAATCGAAAGCACCCGAGGGCTACCTGATTTCAAACGACTGCTGGAGCTACACCGTCGGTGCCGAGCAACTCGGAGATACGGGCATCGTTGAGCTCGAAAGCCGTATTCCCAACATCCCCATCGCCTTTGACCTTGAAATCTCGAAGTTTAAGGACCATGGCGATAGCGATGAGTCCGGCCTTGAGCAGCCGGCGGAAGGCGTCGTCTTTGAAGTTGTCAGCAATAGCTCCCAACAAGTCGTCGGCACGTTGACCACAAACGTTTATGGCTTTGCCTCCACCAAAGACCAGCCCGAAGCATGGTTTGGCGTAGGCAAGCGACCCGCCGGCGCTCACGGTGCCATTCCCTACGACCGCGCGGGCTACACCGTTCGCGAGGTTGCAGAAACGGTCCCTGAAGGATTTAAGCAAGCAGGGGAATGGACCATCACAGCAGAGCAGACCGCAGACGGCGCCGAGCTTCAGTACATCGTTGACAACCATGCCTTATCGACACATCTTCAAATCGTAAAGCGCGATGCTCAGACCGGCGGCACCGTACCACTTGCCGGCTTTACGTTCCAGCTGCTCGATAGCCACCACGAGCCCGTCTCGCAAACATGTTGGTATCCGGCCCACAATGTAATGAATACCTTCACAACCGATACAACCGGCGCCGTCACGCTGCCTGAATCACTTAATCCCGGAACATACTACGTGCACGAGGCGTCGGCCAAGGAACCGTATCTGCGCGGAGAAGACCTGGAGATAACGATTCCCGCCGACAGAAATCTGACACCGGTCGCCGTCGCCTCGTTCTATGACGACGCCGCAACCGGAAGCATCGAAATCATTAAGACGGATGCTGTAGATGGGCGCGCCCTCGCTGGAGCCACGTTTGACGTCCGCGCTGACGGCGACATCGTGCGAGCCGATGGCAGCATCGTTGCCCTGGATGGCGAAACCGTCGCCACCGTTACAACCGACGAACGGGGGCAAGCGCGAGTCGACCATCTTTCGCTGGGATGCGGTACCGCCACCTACGAGGTCGTCGAGACACAAGCGCCCGAAGGTTATCTGCTCAACCCGACCCCACATACTGTGAAGTTATCGTACACCGACCAGCAAACGCCTGTGATCGAAGTGCGCCTTGACGTTTCCAACGACTACACCAAGATCGATGTCTCCAAAGTCGACGCGTGCGGAGGTCAGGAAGTGACAGGCGCCGAGCTTGTCCTCTGCGGCTCCAATGGCAACGAAATCGATTCTTGGACTTCATCCGGCAAACCGCACCACATTGAGCACCTTTCACCCGGTACTTACACCCTACGCGAAACGATGTCCCCGCGTACCTACGACCCCGCCGAAGAGATAACGTTTGAAGTAAAAGCCACGGGAGAAGTTCAAACCGTAGCCATGAAGGATACCCCCATCAAGATCAGGGGAATCGTCGATAAGCGCCAAGAGATTGCACAGCCAGTCGTAAGCAAACTCGTTGCCAATGGCGACGGAAAAAACCGAGCCAAAGCACGGGCCAATACGCAAGGCGCCTTCTCCTATACCATCGACGCCAAAAATGATTCGAGCACCTGGGTCGACGAGTTGACCATCACCGACGACCTTGAGTGCGCCAAAGATGGCGCAGCGAAACTTGTTGCCGTTGAAACCCCTATTGCGGTCGGTGATCTAAACGGGCTGTGCAACGTGTGGTATCGAACGTCTCCGGCAGGAACAAGCGACACGGGCAAGCAGGTCAATGCAACGCTTGACGACGGGCATCGCAATCCTTGGCTCGAAACTGAAGAGATTACAAAGCTGCTGGGCGACGATGTGCGTCTCGTCGATTACGACGGGTGGCACCTATGGAAAGCAGATATCCCGACGGACAAGTCCGTCACGCTCGATACGAAAGAGATTGATCTTGCAGACGACGCCGTCATCACAGGCATCCGTTTCGAATACGGTGCGGTAGCCGCCGACTTTACAACCAGAAGCGAGGCGGGCTCTTGGACCCGGGATGACCTTAAAGACGAGCACGACGACCTTGACGATGTAAAGGCGGCCCGTAGCTCGGATGCCCGAGGCGCAGTCGTGCATATGCAGGCAACGTCGTCCTATACGCCCCAAACCGCACTTGCCAACAGCGCGCGCGTCGATCTTTGCCGCAACGGCGGTGGCGATAAACTCGAGGCGCATGATGAGGACCGCGTCATCCAACGATGCGCCCTGCCTCAGAACCTGCCGGCAACGGGATCTGTTCCCGTCGCCGCATGTATCACCGCACTCCTGACCTCGGGCGCTGCAGCCATATGGTTCGCTCACCTTAGGTCAGCCACAAAGAAGCGCTAGCGCGATGAAAAAGCGGGCGAGCCAGTCTCCCGGCTCGCCCGCCTTGGGCATAAACGATGAATCGGCTATTCAGCAGATGACGAACCGCCATCGATGGCTGCCTGATCGGACTCGGAAATACCGTCGGCACCCAAACTTTGCTCTTGCTCCACCTCTTCGTTCATTGTTGTCTCGGGCGTCGAGCCCTTAACGCCAACGACATACGCGGCCCCAAAACCCAATGCGATAGCAATCAGGGTCAAAATCAGATAGATGGGCCAATGGCGCTTGATGTACGAAAACACGCTGACTCCTTAGCGGGTCTGTCTACGAACGACGAATGACCTCGGTCACGACCTCGGACACCGTAGCGATATTGGTCGGATTGACGTTGTACGGCAGGTCATCCTCGGTGCGAGCGCAGGCAAGGCGCGGGCCATCCACACCGGCGATCGTAAGGGCGCGACGGCTCGCCTCGAGCGCTGCGGATGCATCGGTTTTTGCATAGGGCATCTCGAACGCACCGCAATCGACGTGGAACGACTTGCACACCTTGCTGACAAGATTCATGATGCGGCGATCGCCCTTAAACAGCTGCTGCTCGCCCTCGACCGTTACCACCGAAAGCCTGCCGGCACCGATAGACTCGAGGTTGATGAAGAACACACCGCGGAGCTTGTCACGATGCGAGGCCAAAAACGCCTTCATGCCGGCGCCGTCGCAATCGGACGCGCCCGTTGCGACGAACCAGATATCGTGGCCGAGCAGCTCATCGTCACCCATGGAGGCAACGGCCGAGAGCATATCCTCGGCAGAAGCGCCATCGGAAGAGGTGGCGCCGCCCTTCCAACCGTCGTCGTCATCCTCGAAGTTATCCCACGAGCCAATGCCGCGGCCAGACTTCTTGGCATCGTAATCGTCCTCGACGCCCAGCCAGTCGCTCATGCTGTCCTGCTCGTTCTTCTTTTTGCGACCGAACAAGCCACCCAGGCCACGCTTCTGCGGCTTGGCGCCCGTCGAAGCAGGAGCCGAGATGGTCTCGAGCGGCTGTGCGCCCGAGGAGATCGGCATGGGGGCCGCGACCGGTGCCGACGTGGGCTCGGGACCCTGCGCCGTCGCAAAGGGATCATTTGTCTGTGCCGAAGGATCGGGAAGATCGAACAGCGACGTGCGGGACGCGACGTTGGCCTGTTGCATCGAAGGCAGCGACGGATCGGGGACCGAGGCCAACGGCGACGAAGACGGCGCAGGCGCGGAGGCCGGATCGGGGATATTCATTTGCTGGCGCGCAGGCACCTGAGACGAAATCTGCGCCATGAGGGAGTCAACTGTCTCGTCCTGCGTGGGAGCGACATTGGCCACCGTGGCACCGAGGTCGCTCGGCGCGGGCATGGTAAAGATCTGCGTAGAATAAGGCCTGGACTCATCCGTCTTGGGAGCCTCGTCAATCGCAGGGGCCTCTTGCTCCATAGCAGGAGCCTCGACCTTCTCGGGTGCGCTGGCCTCAACGGAATCGGCCTCGTCGACAACCGAATCATCGGCGGCGTCCTGGGCATCACCGGAGATGGGAAGGGGCTCGGCAATTGCGGTGCCCTGCTTCTCAAACGTCATCGTGGCATCAAATGACATGGTGCCATCGACCGGCTGCTGCGCCTCAAAGGACGTCGTAGCCTCGGCAACGTCTGCGGATGTCGGCTGCGGAGCCTCGAAGGACGTCGTGGCGTCGACGACATCGACAGGCTTCGGCTGCTCGGCCTCACCCTGCTCGAACTCCTGTGCCGCACGCTCACGCTCGGCCTCGGCTGCCTGCTGCTGGGCAATGGCCTCCCGCTCGGCGGCCTCGCGGGCAGCGGCGCGCTTTTCCTCAAAGTCGTCGACGAACTTCTTGCCCTTCGCAAGGGCGCCCTTAAAGAAGCTCGAAGCGCTGGCACCAATCGAGGAGAACGCGGAAGCGATATCGGCATGGGGCGTTGTCGAGGGAAGCTCGGCCGAGAAATCGGTGTCACTCTCATAGGACACGCGCTGCGGGTACTCGTCATAGTCTTCGTCGGCGGTCTCGGCTTCAACCTGTGCCGGAGCGGCAGGCGCCAGAATATCCAGACCGGCTGCAGAATCGAGCGGGGGCTTTTCGTCAGACTCCGCGGCAGCAACAGGGGCAGCGACCGGCTCGGCGGGAGCAACAGCCGTATTGGCCGCGGGCGTAGGCTCCTGTGCAACGGGAGCGGGCTCCAGCTCGAACGTCGGCTCCTCGCCCTCTTCGTAATCGAACGTGCAGGACTCGGGAAGCATGCCGAGCGCACGGATGGCATCCGAACCAAAGCGGATGTTGCCGGCGGCATTGCGATAGAGCTTGGACTTGGGCTCGGAGACTTCGACCACCGCGGGCTCCTCCGCTGGCCCGGCGGTGGACGTTTCCTCGGTGGACACTTCGGCCTGGGCGGTCTGGTCTTGAGCCTCGGGCGCGATAACGCCGATCAGCGTCTCGTCGGCAGAGGCACCCTCAAAACCATCGATCTGTCCATCAAAAGCCTCGTCCTGCTCGGGTGCGTCGACAGGCGCCACCGGCTGGCCAAACTCGTCCTCGTCGTAGGAAGGCTCCTCATATTCAATGGTGTTGCCGTAGTCGTTTTGCTGCTGGGCCGCGGCATACTCGGCCGCCGCGCGCGCCATTTCCTCGGCGCGACGCTTCTGCTCGCCAAAATAGGTATCGAATGGAATGTCGTCGGGGAACTCGTTTTCGCCCTGATAGGGGGCGACATTGTCCATGACACCGAGCATGGCGGCAACAGAGGACTTGTTGCACACCGCGCCAGACGTGTAGGGAAGCACAAAACGGTTGGAGATGATATTGGCGGCGTTGGCCAGCGCCACAAGGGAGGCCAGGATAGCGACAACCCACAGCAGCACCTTAAGCACGCCGGGAAGCGGCAGGATACGCAGGATGGCGACAGCCGCGGGCGCAATCGTGGCGACAGGCAGGAGCTTGGCGATGAGCGCGCGATATGGAGCGTAGGGCTCGCGAGCAAGGAGCTCGGCACGGGGGGAATCATAGTGGGCCACCACGACGACCGGGCGGTTGCGCGGAGACGCAAGCGGGCCCGAGGCCTTGTGATAGGCGATGACATTTTGGCTCACACCGGTCTTTCCCAGGCGCGAAACCAAAGGATGCCCCGTGCGCTCGAGCACGTAGAGCACGGCACCGACAATGGACAGCAGGGTGCCGACCAAGCCGATACCGCCGCCGATACCCATCAGCAGGGCGCCGGCAAACGCCAGAATACCGGTAACGGCAAACGCCAACCTGCTGGGCGCGGGAGCATTAAATTCCTGCACCTCGGGGTCAAATCCGTGGTTGCGGAAAATCTGAGCGATATCCTCGGCAGCCAGGCGCTCTTCTTCACTGCACGCCGGCGTAATGCCGGTGTTCTGCAGCAGGTGGTTAATATAGTTCTGGGTGTTCGCCATGTGCGCTCCACATCCATAATCCGACAAATAGGCCCAATGCATGCACATTAGAACCGTATATAGTCGAAAGTATACCCCGAGCGGGCGCAAACGACCGAATTCGGGCCATCTTAACGCCGCGAGCGGACAAGGATATAGCCTAATCTCCATATCGGACTAAAATCATGGCATCAAACGACCTTCTCATGCGAGGATTCTATGACGGCAAGCGACGCGACCGCGACAATTAAAAAGGGGGCACCCGAGCCCGGTTTCGATAAAACGGCTCAGCGCATCCTCAACCTTTTCTTTGTACTCAACAGTTCTCCCGAACCGCTGACGACCGAGCAAATCGTCCTGGATTCCGATTTGGGATACGGCTCGGGCAATATCGACTCAGACAAGCGCAAGTTCCGCCGCGATCGCGACAAGCTACTCGAACGCGGCATCGTTATCAGGGAGGTTCGTGCTGCCGGAGCGCAGGAAACCGAAGAGAGCGCGTGGACGATCGACCGCGAGCACACGTTTGCCGCGGGCGGTCTCATCACCGCAGACGATGCCGACATCCTGCTCAATGCCATCGACCAGACACTCGCAGCAGGCTCATCCACCTTTGCCGCGCCGCTTGCCGACATTCGCTCCAAGATTGCCTACCTCACCGGCATGTCGACGACAGGAGAGGCACCGATCCGCCGCTCTCCCGCCGTCGATGCGGTATGGAGTGCCTTTGCCGAGCGTTGCGCGCTGCGCTTTTTGTACCAAAACGGACGCGGCGAACAACGCGAGCGGACCGTTTGCGTCTACGGCATGTTCGAGCGCGAGGGCACGGCATACTTCTGCGGCCTCGACAATGCCACCGACGACATCAGGACATTCCGCTGCGACCGTATCGTTCGCGCCTGGAGACCTTCGAAGGCCTACGCCATTCCTGCGGATTTCAACCTCAACGATTACTTATTCTTTGAGTTTGATTTTGCCGACCGCCCACCCGTTGCGGCTACGTTCTCGTTCGCGCGTGAAGCGCAGGCCGATATGATCAGCGGTCTCACACGCGGACGAGGCGAACTCATGCGCACCGAAGCAGAGTGGACCTGGACCGTTGACGTGCGCGACTTTGAAGCCGCAGCCTCGTTTTGCATGGCCCATGCCATGGATGGCATGAGGCCCGTCGCCCCCGATGCTCTCAAGCAGGCGTGGAATAACCTCATCGAAAGGACGGTGCATGAGCATGCCCGTGCGTAAACTCACCAGCGAGCAAAGACTCTCGCGCGCCATCGACATCATGGAGGCCCTCTACGCCGCCGGCGAGAATGGTATGACACGAGACGAGCTTTGCGGCCGCTTTGATATCACGGGGACATCGCTCGACGAGATTCTCGAGATCGTCTCGACGCTTGCGGACCGAGAGTCGGGCGCACGTATTATCTGCGAACGCCGCGGCAAGTGCGTGGTCCTCACCGGTGATGCGGGGCGCGTGCTACCGCTGCGCCTGAGTGCCGCCGAGGGCGCTGTGCTCAACCATGAACTTGAATCATTGGGGATCGAACCCCAAGCTGCGGCTCGAATACGGCGCGCCCTTCTTCCCAAAGAGCTCGGTTACAACCAGCGCGTCTTTGACACCGTCGCCCACGGATCGCACTGGCAGCAGCTGAGCTGCGCCATTCGGGACGGCGTTCGCTGCCGCATCTCGTATCGCTCGATGGATGACACGCAAGCGCGCGAGCGTTTGGTCGACCCCTTGCGCATCACAACAAACGGCGACCAAACGTATCTGATTGCCTGGGATGTCGCGGTCGATGAACAGCGTACCTATCGTATGGATAAAATCGAGGGCTTGGTCTTGACCGACGACTCCGTCGTGCGCCACGCACCGGAGCCCGCGACCCTCCATGACTCCCTCGCCCAGGCGGAGCGGAGCGCGAAGCTTCTCATGCCGCGCGCCTTGGCAGAGCGCCTAGACTGGCCCGGCATCATGTCGATTGAACCCAATGGGGCGGACAGCTCGACAGTGAATGTGCGCTACGGCTCCGAGCGCTGGCTGTTAAGCCAGGTAATCGCAGCGGGCGGGGCCATCCGCATCCTGGATGACCCCGCCCTGTCAGAGCGTCTGTGCGATATGGCAAAATCCCTCGTCTGTCCGCTTTAGCGGCGCCGCTCGTGGCGTGCGCGCCACAGCTGTAGATAGTGCCCGATTTGTGCCGACTCGATGCGCTGATAGGAGCTCGTGGGCAGCGACGTTAAGAATTTCTTGCCGTAGCCCTTCGTCACCAGGCGCGGGTCGGCCAAGATGAGTACGCCACAATCGGTCGATGAGCGAATGAGGCGACCGGCTGCCTGCTTGACCTCGAGCACGGCCTCGGGCAGCGAATAGCGCGCCCAAGCGCGGTCTTCGCGCAGATTGCGCTCGCATGAGAGCGGGTCTGTGGGGCTCGAGAACGGCAGCTTGGGGATGATGACGCAGCGCAGTGTCTCGCCGCTGGCGTCAAACCCTTCCCAAAAGGCCTTAAGCGCAAAGAGCGACGAGGCCGGTTCGTTGATAAAGCGATCGCGCAGACGGCGAGGAGACGAGTTGCGCTGCTGGCAGTTGAGTTCCAGACCCGCACGAGCCATCTTGGGCTCGACGCGAGCGTACAGCTCCTCCATGTCACGCCTATTGGTGAACAGCGTGAGCACCGAGCCGCCCATGGCAAGATGAGCGTCGACCAGCACACGCTCGAGCGCCGTAAGATAGCCTTCGCGGTCGCGCGGATCGGGGATATCGCCCGCAACGACTACAGCCATATTCGAATCGAAGTCGTAGCTCGAATCCAAGTGCAGCGACGATGATGTCGAAGCACCGATGCGATCGAGGCCGACAGCGTGGTTAAAGTGCTCAAAGCTCTTGGAAACCGTCATGGTCGCCGATGCAAAGATAGCCGTGTGGACCTCGGGCAGCCACTCGGTTGCCAAGGCCTCGCCAATATCGATGCGCTCCGCAGTCATCGACTCGCCGCCGGCACGCAGCCTGCGATTGACTTGCAACGAGTACACGTAGTGTTCGTCGGTACCGTCAATGATGAGTTTGAGGTTCTCGGCCAGCTCGTGCAGGCGGCGCGAGATATCACCAAGGTCGACAACAACCTCGGGCTTGTCGGCGGCGACGGCCTGCACCAGCGCGTCGACGCTCTTGTCAGCTTGTTCCAATGCGTCGATAGCAGTGTAGGCCGACTGTAAGAAATCATGCCAGTCGTCAGATTCGCGCAGCTCGGGGCCAATCCATAGGTTTGCATTGTCATAGCCCCCGCGCGCACGGCGGCCAAGTTCGCGAACGCCGTCAAACACATCGGCAATCGCCATACTCGCACGTGCAACCGCCGACGTCGCCTTGGCGGTAAGACCCAGGTAGAGCGTAGAGCCCTCCGAGGTTGCCAAATCGCGGGAAACCTGGCTCAGCGCACCGGTGCTCGAGCCACCCAGGCGCTCAAACAGAACGCGCGATTCATCCGCCGACACCACGCGTGCCCATTGACGGCGTGCCTCGCGCTCGATGGAGTGGGCCTCATCGATCACCCAGTGGCGAATCGGAGGCAAGATTCTGCCCTCGGCCGCGACATTGCGGAACAGCAGGGAATGGTTGGTGACCACAACATCGGCATGCGCCGCGCGGCGGCGGGCGCCGTGGACCAGGCATTTATCGGGGAAAAACGGGCATAGGCGACGGGCGCACTCGCGCGACGCCGTCGTAAAGTCGGGACGGTTGACGCTGCGCCAGCGAATGCCGAGCGAGTCGAGGTCGCCATCGGCCGACTGACACACGTACGCCATGATGACCGCGACCGCCGTAAGCGTGTCGGCGGGATCACGCTTAGTCGTAATTTCGACTTGGCCGCGGCTCATGCGCTCGAGCTTGCGCAAGCATGGATAGTGATCATAGCCCTTGAGGGCACAAAACGATAGGCCGCCATCCAGCTGCTCGGCAAGTTTGGGCAGCTCATGATACATGAGCTGGTCGGCAAGATTATTCGATTTCGTCGCGATACCAACCGTGATGTTGTTGCGGCGCGCGGCCTCGGCAAAAGGCACCAGGTAAGCCATCGATTTGCCGACGCCCGTGCCCGCCTCAATCACGCGATGCGTTCCCGTAACGAGTGCGTCACGGACCTCGAGCGCCATCGCGATCTGCTCATCGCGCGGCTCGTACGTGGGATACATGCGATTAACCAGGCCGCCCGGGGCATAGTCCGCCTCGATTTCCTCGCGGCTCGGCATCTTAAGGACCGGTAGCTCGTCCGCATCAACGCGATCATCGGCCCGATCAGCCTTGAGTACGTCGGCGCGGGCGGCACTGAGAGAGAAGATGGAACCGGGGTTCTGTCCCGCCAAGAACGAGAAGATGGGACGATAGGACCAGGGTACGTCGGGATGCATGTCGGCCAGGCGCGCCATTAAGCCCTGAGGCAAGTCGGTGAGTGCCACGAGCAACACGCGCCATACGCCACACAGGGCGTCGACATCGGCGTTGGCGCGGTGCGACACCGAATCGCAGCCAAACAGGTCGGCCATAAAAGACAGCTTATGCGAGGCCAGGCGCGGAAGCGCGATGCGCGACAGTGCCAGCGAATCGATCCAGATGTCGCTGACGTTGACGCCGCCCTTGACCGACTCGATAAACGAACGGTCGAAGGTGGCGTTATGCGCGATCACCGGGCAACCACCGACAAAATCGGCGAGAGCGGCCACGGCATCGACGGCCGATGGGGCATCCACCACATCGGCGTTTGTAATGCTCGTGAGTTCGGTAATCTCGGCGGGAATCAGCTGCTTGGGATGCACGAAGGTATCGAACCGGTCGACGATCTCGCGGCCCGAAAGACGGGCAGCCGAGATCTCAATCAGTTCATTGTCCTGCACCGAAAGACCCGTGGTTTCGGTATCGAGGACGATAACATCTTCCTCGATGAGACCAAACGATTGGGTTTTGGCGCGCTCGGCAAGCGTGGCATAGGAATCGATGACAAACTGCGGCGTTCCCGACGAAACAGCGTCCTCGATTAGCATGCAACGCCCGCTCGACGAAGTCCCATACGAATCAGACTGTCACAGACCTGCGGGAACGTCATGTCATCGGTGTGGCGAATCTCATCCGGATACAGCGACGTATCGGTCATGCCGGGAATCGTGTTGGTCTCGAGGATGACGGGGCCATCCTCGCTCACAATAAAGTCGCTGCGCGAGATACCCAGGCAGCCGAGTGCCTTATGGGCAGCACAGGCGAGCTCCTGAGCACGAGCGTAGTTCTCGGGCGAAATCTGCGCCGGAATGCGATGGATGTCCGTAGGGTCGACATACTTCACGTCCAGATCGTAGAACTCGCAGTCCTCGGGCTTACGGATCTCAACAATCGGCAGGGCGCGCACGTCATCTTCGCCGTATACGCCGACGGTGATCTCGGTACCCTCGATGCACTTCTCGACCAGCACTTTGTCGCCAAACTCAAACGCCTTGGCGATTGCCGCGGGCAGCTCGGAGGGCTCGTGGACCAGGGAAATGCCATAGCTGGAACCGTTGACGGCCGGCTTCACAAAGCAGCGCTCGCCACAGACCTCGACGATATGATCGATATCGACTTCATCGCCCACCTCGAGCGCAATGCCGGGGGCAATGGGAATGCCCGCCTTGGCGTACAGGAGCTTCGAGACTTCCTTGTCGGCACCGCAGGCGCTCGCGAGCACGCCCGAGGCCGTGTAGGGGATACCCAGGGTCTCCATGGCACCCTGCATGGCACCATCCTCACCGCCGGCGCCGTGCATGGCGATAAACGCCACGTCGAAACCACCGGTCGCCATGGTTACCATAAAATCATCGGCAGCCGTGTCGAGCAGCTCCACCGAAGTGTACCCGGCCTCCTTCAAGGCCACCACGACGTTCTTTCCCGAATTGAGCGAGATCTCGCGCTCAGCGGAATGACCGCCCGCCAAGACCGCTACGTGCATGTTCTCTAGGCTTTTACCCGGCATGGGCAGACTCCTCCTCTATAATTTCTGCAGCTGATACCATATTGTAGCGATACCCTCTACGTTTCCCCAAAATCGAAAGGCTTCCATGAATCCCAGGACTAAATCTCAGGACATTCGCGACTTGAGCCAAAACGATATTCGCGAGCTTGTTGCCGAACTTGGCCAGCCCGCCTTCCGCGCGAAGCAGCTCATCGAATGGGTCTTTGAGAAGAACGTTTGTTCGTTTGACGATATGACCAACCTTCCCAAGGCTTTCCGCGAGCAGCTTAAAGAGGCTTTTGCCTTTGACACGCCGACTGAGCTCACCAAGCAGGTTTCTAAAGATGGCTCTCGCAAGTATCTGCTCGAGTACCACGACGGCATTTCCGTCGAGACTGTCGGTATGCCCCGTCGTAACAAGCTTTCTGTCTGCGTTTCCACCCAGGCAGGTTGTGGCATGGGCTGCGCTTTTTGCGCTACCGGTCTGAACGGCCTTAAGCGCTCTCTGACCGCTCAAGAGATCGTTGACCAGGTGCTTCATGTCTCCAACGACTTTGGTGAGCGTGCCACGAGCGTTGTCTTCATGGGCCAGGGTGAGCCGTTTGCCAACTACGACGAGGTTCTCAAGGCGCTGCGCATCCTCAACGACCCCGATGGCATCGGCATCGGCGCCCGTCATCTTACTGTCTCTACCAGCGGTGTTATTCCAGGCATTCGCAAGTTTGCCGACATTCCCGAGCAGTTTACGCTCGCTGTGTCGCTGCACTCCGCTATCCAGTCCACGCGCAACAAGATTATGCCTGGCGTCAAGAAGTATACGCTTCTGCGCCTTCACGAGGCGCTGCAGCTTTACACCGAAAAGACGGGCCGCCGCCCAACTTATGAGTACGCCATGATCGAAGGCGTCAACGATACGAATCCCGAAATGCAGGCGCTCTGCGACTTCTGCGAGGGAACGCTGTGCCACGTTAACCTGATTCAGCTTAACGATATCGAGGGCAGCCCGCTCAAGCCGTCGCCGATTCATAAGGTTGAGGATCTTCAGCGCCGCCTTGAGTCTCGTGGCATCGAGACCACGATCCGTAATTCGCGCGGCAATGATATTGATGCCGCCTGCGGTCAGCTGAAGCAACGTTTCAAGGTCCAGAAGAACGCATAGGGGAGTCTGTGCCCCATAACGTTTCATGTGAAACATCCGACAGCCCTGGTTGCAAATAATGCAACCAGGGCTGTTTCATTTTCTTTTATACTATTGGATCGATTTACGCAATCTTAGTTTTATAGCCAAAATAAGGGGTCCTTGTCTTATGAATCAGACTAGGACCCCTTCAAAACAGGCAAGTAATTGTTAGGTACCTAATAACCAACATTTTCCCACTGATGGTTAACCCAGTCTTGGTTAATCTTGGGATTCTTAGTCACCTGAGCAGTGCGCATAGCAACATCTTCGGTCATCACATCCATTTTCTTCTTAGATGTATCGACGATATCCTGAGCTCCGCGCAACAGTCGACCTCGAAGTTCATCATCTGTCGCAAGCTTATAACCAGCAAAGGCACCAGCAACGACAGTGGTTGCCAACGCAATGGCCGCGAGAACCTTATTCTTCACCCTGATCATCCTGCCCGAATTGAATCATTTCGCCAAGGATACGGGAGAGCTCCTCTTCGTCTTTGAACTCGATTTCAATCTTGTTCTTGCCACGCGAGCTCTTCACGCGCACATTCGTGTTAAATACTTGACGAAGGACTCGAGCGGCCTTTTTGAATGACTGAGGTGTTGCTGGCCTCGGCGTCTTAGGTGTTTCTCCGGCAGAAAATAACGGAGCAAGATTTTCTGTCGCTCTAACGGAAAGACCTTCTGCGACAACTTTTTCAGCAAGTCGAATCCTGGCATCTTCATAAGGAACTGCAAGAATCGCTCTTGCATGGCCTGCAGTAAGCTTGCCCTCGAAAATCATCTGCTGTACGACTTCAGGAAGATCTAGCAAACGAAGTGAATTTGTAATTGCGGAACGAGACTTACTGACAGCCTTTGATAACGCCTCCTGCGTCATACCGCTGGCATCAATGAGCTGACGATAACCCTTTGCCTCTTCGACAGGGTTCAAATCAGAACGCTGAAGATTCTCGATAAGTGCAAGAGCGAGCATTTCCTCATCATTAACTTCCTTAATGATGACAGGCAATTCTTCGAGGCCAGCAAGTTTTGATGCCTGGTAACGACGCTCACCGGCAATAATCTCATAGCCGTTTCCATGCTTGCGAACCAACAGTGGTTGCAATACCCCGTGCTCCTGAATCGATTCACTCAACTCGCGAAGTTCAGTTTCGTTAAAGTGAATTCGTGGCTGATTAGGGTTGGGAACGATATCCTCAATAGGTAGTTTTGTTTCAGATGCGGCATTTGATGCCGATGCAGCTGAACCACCGGTCTCATACTCGGCCTCTGAGACCAAAGCATTGAGTCCACGTCCCAATCCGCCACGTTTCTTTGCGCTAGGCACGCTTGATCACCTCTTTTGCAAGGTTCATATACGCTTTTGCACCTTTATTTTGAGGCGCATAGGTAATTACCGGCTCTCCAAAAGACGGAGCCTCAGAGATTTTTACGGTACGAGGAATTAAGGTCTTAAAAGCCTTATCGCCAAAGTACGACTGAACTTCCTCAACAACCTGGTTCGACAGAGAAGTACGCGAGTCATACATGGTCATAAGCACACCATAGGTGTCTAAGCCCTTATTCAGACGTGATTTAACCATCTTCATTGACTCAAGCAGCTTCGTAACGCCCTCGAGTGCGTAATACTCGCACTGGATCGGAATCAAAACGCTATCTGCTGCAGTCAAAGCATTGATGGTAAGCAGGCCGAGCGAAGGAGGACAGTCGATGAATATAAAATCAAACTCATCCTGAATCGGCTCAAGCAAATCTTTGAGGCGGGTTTCACGAGCAATAGCGCTTACGAGCTCAATTTCGGCACCTGCAAGCTGAATTGTCGCCGGAATAACGAATACCTTTTTGCAATTTGTATCAAGAACAAGCGATTCTGCCGGCACGTCATTCAGCAATGCATCATAGATGCACTGCTCAAGGTCTTCTTTTTCAATTCCAAATCCGCTAGTGCTGTTTCCCTGCGGATCAAAATCGACAATCAGTGTCTTGCGTCCCTGTTCACCCAGTGCTGCAGCAAGGTTTACAGCTGTCGTCGACTTACCGACGCCGCCTTTTTGATTGATGATTGCAATGATACGCGTGTCTTTTGCGCTCTTCGAACGCTTAACGTCGCGAAATCCCACGGTCCCTCCTGGTGTGTATTAAAGCTGTCAAACGGAGGATGTTTCACGTGAAACATTCCGATTCGATATCAACCGCCATGTTTCACGTGAAACACTGCAAGTTGTTATTATCCATTATGTTTCACGTGAAACATCTAGGCAAGCGGATTCTTCTTTGCCATGCCATTTGCACGAGGCAATGAAACAGATGCTGGATGACTCTTCTTAAGAACAATAAACTCCCTGTGGCCCAAGCCCTCAGGCAAATCGATTGCATCATTCAGAAGCAAAGTGAAGCCGCAGATCTTGGCTGTTGACATGCCGGAAGCAAGCTCCTCATCCGATGGATTGCCCTTCGTGATAACAAATAGCCCACCGTCCTTGAGGTACGGAGCCGCATACTCAACAAGAATCGGCAGAGGGGCCAATGCGCGGGCGGTTACAACAGAGAACTGCTTCTTATGGCTTCGAGCATATTCTTCTAGGCGATCATGAACTGCATGGCCATATTTCAATCCAAGAGCATGAACAAAAGAATTAACAGCGTCAACCTTCTTGCCAACAGAGTCAATATAAGTAGCTTTACGATGCGTTGTTATCGTTAACGGAATACCAGGAAAGCCAGCACCTGTTCCCATATCAAGCAAAGCTCCCTCAGGAGCCTTATTGACATAAGGGAGCAAAACAAGTGAGTCGAGGATATGAAGTACCGCAGCATCTTCTACATTAAGAATACGGGTGAGATTGGTTGTCTTATTTGTTTCTAGAACCAAATCCAAATGCTGAATACATTTCCTCAGCTCAGTATCAGTTACACTCAGGGAATACTCTTTGCAATAGGAAGTTAGACGACTCAGCATCTCGTCAGCCTGCTGATCTGTAAGTACAAACAACAGAAGCTCCTTTCTGACAAAAATCAGTGTATCGAGAACTTTTGACAAAAAAAGGGGACGTGGAAACCACGCCCCCTTAGCATAAGCTCGAGTAGATTATCGAGCAACAATCACCACATGGCGATCAGGGTCAGAACCCTCAGAATGGGTATCGACGGCATCATTACCACGAAGTGCAATATGAACAAGTCGACGCTCATAGGCATTCATGGGTGGAAGCGAAACACTCTTATGAGTACGAATGGCACGCTCGGCGGCAGACTGAGCCATAGAGGCAACCTTGTCCTGACGACGGCTCTTGTAGCCCTCAACGTCAACCACAACCGGATACCTAAAGCCAAGCTTGCGACTCACCAGCAAAGAGAACATAACCTGAAGGGCATCAAGGGTACGACCATGACGGCCAATGAGAACAGCAAGATCGGGAGCCGTAACATCCAAAATCAGCTCGCCCTCGTCGCCCTCGTACTCATCAATAGGAGAGTTGGCGGCATCGAAGTGCGAAAGGATGGAACGCAGAATAGAAATCGCAACATCGGCAATGGTGTCGAGCTCCTCATCGGTCAGCTCTTCACCGGCCTTGTAGCGCTGTGCAATCTCGGGATAATCGCCCGCAATCTGCGGGGCAACCTCCTCAAGCATATCCTCGATGATCTCTTCAGACATAACGTACTCCAAAGGTTAGGTACCTAAATAAGATTGATATCCCGACTACTTCTTCTTGTGCGGACGCGGCTTCTTCTCGCGACGGGTAACCTCGACCTGCAGCGGAGCGTTCTTGAGGCGCTCCTCCTCATCGGCCTTGGCCTTGTCGATAACCTTCTGCGTCACAAAGATCTGCTGGATAACCTGCCAGGCAGAAGACACATCGTAGTAAAGCAGAACGCCGACGGGCAGGCTCCAGCCCATCCAAAGCATCATGACGGTCATGACGACGGCCATCATGCGCATGCTCTGGGCCTGCTGACCAGTCTGATTACGAGACATATACAGCTGCGGAATCAGAGTCAAGACAGCGAACAGAATCAGGCAAACCAGCGCAGGCAGCGCAACCATAAAGCCATCGGCAAAGGAAGCGCTCGGCGTGGTGGTAAGGTCAGGCAGGATGTTGAAGAACGAGAACGTGCCGTCGCTAAAGTAGTTCGGCAGGTTACGCAGGAGCGTAAACAGGGCGAACAGGACGGGCATCTGGATCAACAGCGGCAGACAACCAGCCATGGGGTTGAACTTGTTCTCGCTGTAGAACTTCTGCATCTCCTCGGCCTGACGCTGGGGATCGTCGGCATAGCGCTCCTGGATCTCGAGCATCTTAGGCTGCAGCACCTGCATGCGAGCCGTCGACTTGGTCGACTTGAGCATAAGCGGCGTCAGCAGCAGACGGATGATGACCACCAGGATGATGATGGACAGGCCCCAGTCGACCGCAAAGGTCTGGATGAGCTTGAGCAGCTCAAAAAGGATGTTAACGATCCAATCCCACATGTAAGTTTTCCTCCGATAGCGAGTGCCCGCTAAGGCACAGGGTCATAACCGCCGACGTGCAGGGGATTGCAGCGAGCGATGCGCCTCACGGCAAGCCAGCAGCCTCTCAAAACACCGTACTTCTCAATCGCTTGGATAGCATATTGTGAGCACGTTGGGTAATAAATGCAGGCGTCAGGCAATAAGGGCGAAATAACCTGTTGATATATGCGAATAGGAGCGATGGCAACACGTCGCAAAACGTGATTGCTCATCGCTCCTCCCCGGCAACGCCGGCGCGCTTCATAAGCGAACGCAATGCCTTGTCCATCTCCTGAGGCGAGGAAACCCTCGTCTTGGGAGTCGCGAACAAGATGATGTCATAACCCGCAACGGGAAATCCACAGCTGCGGGCGGCCTCGCGCATCACACGCTTAGATCGGTTGCGCACCACAGCACAACCGAGTCGTTTAGCACCAACGAAGGCGACCCTTCCGGAGTCGCCTTCGCCAACCGATTCACATATGGTCATTCGAATCAGAGGGTGATTGAAACGACGCCCCTGACTGAACACATGCTCGAAATCTTGCCAAGACTTAATAGTCTTCATGCGAGATGTGTGTATCGCTGCTAGACAGTGAGACGCTTGCGGCCCTTGGCACGACGACGGGCGAGCACGGCACGACCACCCTTAGTGGCCATACGGGCACGGAAGCCATGGGTCTTGGCACGCTTACGCTTATTAGGCTGATACGTACGCTTCATCTTAAGTTCCTCCTGCTGCATTTCGAGTGTCCGCGGGGGCGCGGACGCAGATATAGACACGTGAGCTTGAAGATTGTAGGGAAATCAATGTTCAAATGTCAAGAAATCAAAGGTGAAAGGTTGCAAAGAGTACACGGTTCCCCCATAAGCAGAACCGGCATTTGAGGCAGCAGGCAACTTTTCACGATATTTCATCGAGTTTTCAACAGGTCATGTTGGAAATGTTGAGAACTTTTCGTCCATTTTCCAAAGTTTTCAACAGGTTTTGAAAACTTGTCGAAAGATGAGAAACATTGCGCGGTGAGCTACTATTTGTTCAAAACCTTTTGAAAGATTGCGAGCGGCATGTCTGACGACTTCTACACCATGGTCGATTCCGG
>CABSAN010000026.1 GCA_902475785.1 uncultured Collinsella sp. | reverse complement strand
AAGTGTTCCTGATTCGATAGGAGACTACATGTCCAAAGCACTCGACCCCAAAGACACCTGCGTCCTCGTTACCGGCGGCGCCGGCTTTATCGGCTCGCACACCGTCGTTCAGCTGCTCGAGGGTGGCTACCAGGTTGTCGTCGTCGATGACCTCTCCAACTCCAGCGCCGTTGCCATCGACCGCGTCAAGACCATCGTGGGCGACGAGGCCGCCAAGAACCTCACCTTCTACGAGGCCAACGTGCTCGACCGCGATGCGATGAACAAGATCTTCGATACCCACCAGATTGACCGCGTCATCCACTTCGCCGGCTTTAAGGCCGTTGGCGAGTCGGTGAGCAAGCCCGTCGAGTACTACCACAACAATATCGAGAACACCCTGGTGCTCATCGATGTCATGCGCAGCCACGGCTGCAAGTCCATCATCTTCTCGAGCTCCTCGACCGTCTACGGCGATCCGGACAATCCGCCCGTCACCGAAGAGGACCCCAAGAAGCCCGCGACCAACCCCTATGGTTGGACCAAGTGGATGATTGAGCAGATCCTCATGGACGTCCACACCGCCGACCCCGAGTGGGACGTCGTGCTGCTCCGTTATTTCAATCCCATCGGCGCCCATCCGTCGGGCCTGATTGGCGAGGATCCCAAGGGTATCCCCAACAACCTGGTGCCTTACGTCGCCCAGGTCGCCGTCGGTAAGCTCGAGGCCGTTCAGGTCTTTGGCAACGATTACCCCACCCCCGACGGCACCGGTGTTCGCGACTACATCCACGTGTGCGACCTGGCATCTGGTCACGTGGCCGCCCTCAACTGGATGAACGGCAAGACCGGCGTCGAGATCTTTAACCTGGGCACCGGCACCGGCACCTCGGTACTCGAGGTCGTCGCCGCCTTCTCCAAGGCCTGCGGCAAGGAGCTGCCCTATGTGATCCGCGAGCGCCGTGCCGGCGACATCGCCGCCAACTGGTGCGATGCCTCCAAGGCCGAGCGCATGATGGGCTGGAAGGCCCAGTACGATATCGCGGACATGTGCCGTGACAGCTGGAATTGGCAGAGCCACAACCCCAACGGCTTCGCCGACGCCGAGTAGCAAAAAGCCTACATACCGTTCTTGCCCCGGTCTCACGATGTGAGGCCGGGGCTTTTTCATGGCGCGTAACCATTCGCCGAAAATCGACCAACTTTATTATCTTGCCTGTACATGTTTAAACAACATGTTCTACAATAGGGACATCGACTCTAAAACTCGGGACGGGCTGTTCACCCATCTGCAGGCCGATCCCACAACAAGAAGGTTGGTGAGCACATCCATGGAGCGTGCAAGCGGTGTTCTCATGCCCATCTCGTCTCTGCCCGGACCGTACGGCATCGGCGGCTTTGGCTGGAACGCCTACGACTTTGTCGATTTCCTCGCCTCGTGCAAACAACATTACTGGCAGATTCTGCCCCTTACGACGACGAGCTATGGCGACTCGCCCTATCAGTCGTTCTCGGCCCGTGCGGGCAACCCCAACTTCATCGACTTTGCCGAACTTATCGAGGCTGGTTACCTGGAGCAGCGCGATATCGACGGCGTGTACCTGGGCTCCGACCCCAGCAATGTCGACTATGGCGCCATCTTTGGTGGCCGTCGTCAGATTCTCGACCGTGCCGCCGAGCGCTTTGCCGCCGACAAGCCAGCCGACTTCGACGACTTTGTCCAAACCAACGAAGACTGGCTCATCCCCTACTGCGAGTTCATGACCGTCAAGGAGGAGTGCGGTCTCAAGGCATTTTGGGAGTGGCCCGAGGAGCTCCGCCACCGCGGCGAAGCATCTGCCAAGGTCTGCGCCGCCCATCCCACGCGCACGCTCTACCACCAGATGACGCAGTACTTCTTCGATCGTCAGTGGAGCCGCCTCAAGGCCTATGCCAACGAGCGCGACATCCTCATCATCGGCGACCTGCCCATCTATGTCTCGCGCGACTCCGTCGAGATGTGGGCCACGCCCGAGCTCTTTAAGATCGACGCCGCCGGTAATCCTGTAAGTGTCGCTGGCACGCCGCCCGACCAGTTCTCTGCCACCGGCCAGTACTGGGGAAATCCCATCTACGACTGGGACGCCATGGAAGCCGACGGTTTCTCCTGGTGGGAGGGCCGCATCCGCGCCGCCCTCGACATGTACGATGTCATCCGCCTGGATCACTTCCGCGGCTTCGAGGCCTATTGGGAGGTGCCGTTCTCCTCACCCGATTCGTCCTACGGTTCGTGGACGCAGGGCCCCGGCCTCAAGTTCTTCAAGACACTCGAGGAAAAGCTCGGCACGCTGCCCATCATCGCCGAAGACCTGGGCTTCCTCACCCCCGGCGTCATCGACATGCGCGACAACTCGGGCTTCCCCGGCATGAAGATCTTGCAGTTCGCCTTTGAGGGCACCAACTCGTACTACCTGCCGCACAACTACATTGCCAACACCGTCGCCTATGTGGGCACACACGACAACGAGACGGCGCGCGGTTGGTTTGAGGGAACGGCCACCCCGCGTCAGCGCGAGCAGGCGGCCCTGTACACCCACCAGCAGGCCGGCGAGCCCATGGCCGATGCACTCAACCGCACCATCGCCGCCAGCGTGAGCGATACCTGCATCTACACCATGCAAGACCTGCTCAACCTGGGCAACGAGGCGCGCATCAACACTCCCGCCACCCTGGGCGGTAACTGGACCTGGCGCATGCTCGATGGCGCCATCACCCGCGAGCTCGAGCACAAGCTCACCGACTGGACCGAGACCTACTTCCGCATCCCGTCGGAAGCCGAAATTGAGCTTCCCCAATAGGAGCCACCGCGCCCGACTCCACCCCACCGTACGGACGCGACCGCTTTTCCCGCGCGAGGCCACCCCAATCCCTCGCGCGGGCTTCTTTTGAATTTCTGACATGTAGTCGACTCACCACAGGAGGAAACATGCCCCGTATCAATCTTGCGAATCTTGCCGAGCAGTCTTTTGGAACTTCGCTCGAGCAACTCGATGACCGTCGTATTTATAAGCTGCTGGTCAAGCTCGTGCAGGAGCGCTCTGCCGCCTGTCCGCTCAACAATGGCAAGAAAAAGCTCTACTACATCTCTGCTGAGTTTTTGATTGGCAAACTGCTGATCAACAACATGATCGACCTCGGCATCTATGGCGAGGTTAAGGACCAGCTCACCGCCGCCGGCCACGACCTCAACAAGATCGAGGAGTTCGAGGTCGAGCCTTCGCTCGGCAACGGCGGCCTGGGCCGTCTGGCCGCATGCTTCTTGGATTCCATCGCCACGCTGGGCCTTACCGGCGACGGCGTGGGCCTCAACTACCATTACGGCCTGTTCCGCCAGCGCTTTGTCGACAATCAGCAGAAGGCCGTCCCCGACGAGTGGCTCGGTGAGCAGGACATCCTAGTCGACGATGACCGCTCCTACACCGTCGAGTTCGGCGACTTTGCCGTCACCTCCAAGCTCGTCAACATCGATGTGCCCGGTTACGGCCAGCCCACCAAAAACCGCCTACGCCTGTTCGACCTGGCAAGTGTCGACGACGGCCTGGTCCCCGGCAGCTCCATCGACTTCGACAAGACCGAGATCGCCAAGAACCTCACCCTGTTCCTCTACCCCGACGATTCCGATGAGCAGGGCCGTCTGCTTCGTATCTACCAGGAGTACTTCATGGTGAGCAATGCCGCCCAGCTCCTGATCGACGAGGCTGTCGAGCGCGGCAGCAACCTGCACGATCTGGCCGACTACGCCGTGGTCCAGATTAACGACACGCACCCCACCATGGTCATTCCCGAGCTCATCCGCCTGCTCATCACCGAGCACGACATTGAGTTTGACGAGGCGGTCACCATCGTGCGTTCCATGGTCGCCTACACCAACCACACGATCCTTGCCGAGGCGCTCGAGAAGTGGCCGCTCGCCAGCCTGCAAAAGGTCTCCCCCGCCATCGCCGACATCATCGTCAAGCTCGACGAGGTCGCCAAGGCCGAGCACGACGACCCGCGCGTCGCCATCATCGACGAGCATGACACCGTCCACATGGCCCACATGGACATTCACTTTGGCTTCTCCATCAATGGCGTCGCCGCACTCCACACCAAGATCCTGGAGGACACCGAGCTTCACCCGTTCTACGAAATCTATCCCGAGAAGTTCTCCAACAAGACCAACGGCATCACCTTCCGCCGTTGGATTCATGGCGCCAACCCCGCGCTCGCCAGCCTGCTCGACGATGTAATCGGCACCGATTGGCGCAGCACCGGCGACCTGAGCAAGCTTGCCGAGTTCGTTGACGACAAAGATGTTCTTGAGCGCCTGGCTGCCACCAAGACCGAGGCCAAGGCCATCATGCGCCAGTTCATGGCGCTCGAGCAGGGCGTAACTATCCCGTCCAACGCCATCATCGACGTTCAGGTCAAGCGTATCCACGAGTACAAGCGCCAGCAGATGCTCGCGCTCTACATCATCTGGAAGTATCTCGACATCAAGAACGGCAATAAGCCTAAGCACCCCGTCACCATCATCTTTGGCGGCAAGGCAGCGCCTGCCTATACCATCGCTCAGGACATCATCCACCTAATCCTGACGCTGTCCCAGTGGATAGCCAACGACCCCGACGTGGCCCCCTACCTGCAGGTCGTCATGATCGAGAACTACAACGTCACCGCCGCCGAGCGCGTGATCCCCGCTGCCGACATCTCCGAGCAGATCAGCCTGGCTTCCAAGGAGGCGAGCGGCACCTCCAACATGAAGTTCATGCTCAACGGCGCTTTAACCCTGTGCACGCTCGACGGCGCCAATGTCGAGATCGCCGAGCTCGTCGGCGACGAGAACATCTACACCTTTGGTGCCTCGTCCAAGCAGGTCGAGCAGCTCTACGCCGACGGCACCTATGACGCCGGCGCGCTCTACTGCAAGCCCGGCATCAAGCTGCTGGTGGACTTCATCACCAACCCCGCCTTTATGGCGACCGGCAACGCCGAGCGCCTGCAGCGTCTGCACGACGACATCAAGGGCAAGGACTGGTTTATGGCCCTGCTCGACATTGAGGAGTACATCCAGACCAAGGAGCGCGTGCTGGCCGACTACGAGGACCAGGATGCCTGGATGCGCAAGGCGCTAATCAACATCGCCAACGCCGGCACCTTCTCGTCCGACCGTACGATCTCACAGTACAACGACGAGATCTGGCACCTGAGCTAATTTCGTTTTCTTTACCCATCCTCTTGAAAGCGGAGTCGCGGCAACGCGGCTCCGCTTTTTGTGCCCGCGTGTTGCCCGTGGCCTGCCTCGACCAAACAATCTCGGTCTGTAACACCTAGCCGGCAAAATTTGGTCTACCTGTTATAGATCAAGACGAACGAAATTGTCCCGATGAACTGTCTCAATCTGTAACAGATAACCGCTGGAATCGGGTCTACCTGTTACAGAATGAGACAGACGGGCAAGGCGGCTAAAACAATCTCAATCTGTAACAGGTAGCTGCCAAAAACAGTCCTTCGTGTTACAGATCGAGATGAAAGGACAGACAGCTCGACACTGTCTCAGTCTGTAACATCTAGGCCCAATTTGGCCCTCCTCCTGTTACAGATCAAGACAAACTGGTAGATGGACAACTCCAACACAAAGAAAGGCTCCCCTCTCGCCCAGTGGACGGGAGGGGAGCCTTATATGTGACCACGGCAAAAGGATGGCAAAGCCGCAGTCGCCCAAAAGGAGGGCCTGATTGAATCGGGCCTAGATAAGGTTCTTGCCAGACACCTTATCGAAGAGATGGGTCGCATTCTTCTCAAACTTGAACCAGATGGAGTCGCCCGCCTTGAGCGCACCCTTGGCCTCAAGATCGACAACGGGAATGATCAGGACGAACTGGCCATCAGGAGCAGTCACGTGCACATGCTCGGTCGAACCCATGAGCTCGGTCACCTCGACGGTACCCTGGAGCGCACCCTCCTCGCCCTTGTCGGCAAGCAGAATCTGCTCGGGGCGCACGCCGGCCGTAATCTCCTTCACGTCGCCGCCGTCCCAGTTGAGAGCAAGCTGAGCGCAGGTCTCGGGGGCGAGCGCCACGTTCATGTCCTCGGTCTTGACGGTGAAGCCGTTGCCCGAGCGCACCAGCTGGGCATCGAAGAAGTTCATCTGCGGCACGCCGATAAAGCCGGCAACGAAGATGTTCGCGGGATGGTTGAAGACCTCCTGCGGCGTGGCGATCTGCTGGACGACGCCGTCCTTCATGACCACGATACGGTCACCAAGGGTCATAGCCTCGGTCTGGTCGTGAGTGACATAGATGAACGTGCCCTTGATCTCGTGGCGCAGCTTGATGAGCTCGGCACGCATCTGGTTACGCAGCTTGGCGTCCAGGTTGGACAGCGGCTCGTCCATCAGGAAGACCTTAGGATCACGCACGATGGCGCGGCCGATAGCGACACGCTGGCGTTGGCCGCCCGAAAGCGCCTTGGGCTTACGGTCTAGGTACTCGGTGATACCCAAGATCTCGGCAGCGGAGCGAACCTTGCGGTCGATCTCGTCCTTGGGGACCTTCTTGAGCTCAAGCGTAAACGCCATGTTCTCGTACACCGTCATATTGGGGTACAGAGCATAGCTCTGGAACACCATGGCAATGTCGCGGTCCTTGGGTGCCACGTCGTTGACGCGCTTGCCGTCGATGAACACGTCACCCGAAGTGATGTCCTCCAGGCCAGCGACCATGCGCATCGTCGTGGACTTACCGCAGCCAGACGGGCCGACGAGAACGATAAACTCCTGGTCATGCACGGTGAGGTTAAAGTCCTCCACCGCGAGCACGCCGTCCTCGGTAACCTTGAGGTTGTGCTTCTTCTCCTCGGTCTTCTTCTTTTTGCCAAAGAAGCCCTTCTTTTTGGACTCGTTGTTGGGATACACCTTCTGAACATGTTTGAGAACGATCTCGGCCATGTCTCTACCTTTCGATACGCGACGCCGCGCTGAGGGGCGCCGCTAAAACTTGCAAAACAGTTACGACATCAGCCCTTGACCGCACCTGCCACCACGCCGTCAATGATGTACTTCTGGCAGAGGATGTACATGATGACGATGGGGACAACGACCATCATGATGCAGGCCATCATGGGGCCGAGCTCGACATGGCCGTAGCCGCCGCGGAAGTACTGGATCAAGATAGGAATGGTCTTGTACTTGGTGGAGTCGAGCGTAAGGTAGGGCAGCAGATAGTCGTTCCAGACCCACATGGTCTCGAGGATGCCAACCGAAAGATAGGTGGGCTTCATGATGGGGAGGACGATCTTGAAGAACACCTGGACCGGGTTGCAGCCATCAATCATGGCCGCCTCTTCGATCTCGAGCGGGATGTTCTTTACAAAGCCGGCGAACATAAAGACCGCCAGGCCCGCGCCAAAGCCAAGGTAGATAAAGCAGATGTTGAACGGCGTGTTGAAGCCGATGCGGTCCGCCAAATTGGACAGCGTGAACATGAGCATCTGGAAAGGCACGACCATCGAGAAGACGAACAGGTAATAGAAGAAGTTCGAAATCTTGCTGTTGACGCGCACTACATACCAAGCGCACATGGAGCAGCACACCAAGATCAGAACGACCGACGTGACCGTGATGATGAGCGAGTACATAAACGCCGAGGCAAAGCCCTGCTCGTTAAGAGCGTGCACGTAGTTTGCAAGGCCGTTGAACGTCTCAGGCGTAAGCAAATCGAACGCCGTGGTGGTGCTGATTGCAGTTCCCTTTTTAAAGGAATTGAGCGCAATCATAAACACGGGGTAGATCCACGCGAGCGACAGGATCGTAAAGAAAATCGAGAGCGCGCGGTTGATAACCTTATCGCGTTTCATTACTGCTGCACCTCCTTGGACCTCGTGGCCTTAAGCTGAATCATGGAGATGGCTACGACCAGGATGCAGAAGATAACCGCCTTGGCCTGACCGATGCCCTGCCATGCGATACCGGCACGCGAATAGAACGTGTTGTAGATGTTCAGGGCGAGCATCTCGGTGGAGTGTGCGGGAGCGCCGCCGGTAAGGGCGAGGTTCTGGTCGAACAGCTTAAAGCCGTTGGTGATGGACAGGAACAGGCAGATGGTGATGGTCGGCATCAGGTTAGGGATCTTAACCTTCCAAAACGTCTGCCATGCCGTGGCACCGTCGACCTTGGCGGCCTCGATGTAGTCGGACGGAATGGACTGCAGACCAGCGATGTAGATGATCATCATGTAGCCGACCTGCTGCCACAGGGTCAGGATGATAAGGCCCCAGAAGCCGGCAGCGGAGTTAAGGGCAATGAGCTGGGCGCCCGCGTTGGAGAGCAGGCAGTTGATCAGGATCTGCCAGATGTAGCCCAACACGATGCCGCCGATCAGGTTAGGCATAAAGAAGATCGTACGGAAGATGTTGGTGCCCTTGAGCGCCTTGCGGGTGAGCGCCTGCGCGATGGCGAGGGCAATCACGTTGATGAGCACCGTCGACAGGAAGGCAAACGCCACCGTAAAGAAGAACGACGTGGCAAACTGCGGATCGGACAATGCGCGCACGTAGTTCTCGATACCGACAAAGTGCGCGTTGTTGATGGTAATAAACTGGCAGAACGAGAGATAGAAACCCTGGATAAAGGGGATCACGAACCCGATCATAAACGCCAGGCACGTGGGCAGCATAAAGAGCGGCCACCAGCGCTTGAGTGCTTTGCCCATAGAAGGGTCCTTTCAATATGCAGGGGGCGGGCAAACCTACGTCTGCCCGCCCCCTGTCGCTAATCAGATAGCTTGGGCAGCAACTGCTTACTCGGAAGCAGCCTTCTCGGTCTTCCAGCCATCGACGAAGGCGTTCTTGACGCCGTCCCACTTGGTGTTGTCGGCAGCATAAGCAATGAGAGCCTGCTTGAGGTTCTTCTTCCACTCCTCAGAGGGGATGTAGACGAAGTCCCAAGCAACGGTCTTCTTGCCGTCCTTGGCCATGGCAACGGCCTGCTGCGAGAAGACGTTGGTGGTTTCCTTGGCGCTCTTGAACGGGGCAGTCAGACCCATCTTGTCAGCGATGATGCTGGTGGCGGTGTCAGAAGTGACGCACCAATACATGAAGTCCTCGGTGGCCTTCTGAGCATCCTCGGAAGCCTGGGAGCTCACGCACCAGTAGTTCTCGCCGCCGGAGCACAGGCCCTGGTTCTCCTCGCCGTCGACGCCGATGTAGATCGGCAGCATGCCGAGCTGGTCGTCGGTCATACCGGCCTTGGTGAGGTCAGCGTAGGCCCAAGAGCCGTTCTGATAGAAGACGGCCTTGCCGGTTGCGAACTCGTTGGTGGCGTCGTCACCGGTCTTGGAGGCAAGCTGCGAAGGATCGCAGGTGGAGTCGGTGATATACAGGTCGAAGATCTGCTTAAAGTTGTCGAGATACTCGCCCTTGATCTCGTCGTCCTCCTGGTTGTGCTCCTTCTCAAACTCGTAGTAGAGCGGGAGGTTGGCGAGGTGGGTGGTGTAGCGCCAGCTGGAGGAGTCATCCATGCCGGCGGAAGTGAAGGCGCCCTCAATGCCGAGCTCGTCCTTGCGGGCCTGGATGTCGTCGGCACAAGCCTTCAGCTTGTCGAAGGAGTTGATGTCCTCGGCCTTGTAGCCAGCCTTCTCGAGCAGCTGCTTGTTGTAGATGATGCCGTAGCTCTCCTGGACCCAGTCGATACCCAGATCCTTGCCATCGGACTGCAGAGCCAGGGAGTCGTCAATGAGCTCACCGCGGAGCTTGGTATCGGACAGGTCGGCGCAGTAGTCCTTCCAGTTCTTAAGACCGGTGGGGCCGTTGACCTGGAACAGGGTCGGAGCGGAGCTCTTGGACATCTCGGACTTAAGCTTCTCCTCGTAGGTGTTGGAGGCAGCGGTCACGATCTTGACCTCGACGCCCTTCTCCTTCTTATAGGCCTTGGCGATCTCCTTCCACTCCTTGTCGACCTCGGGCTTGAATTGGAGGAAGTAGACCTCAGCAGCGTCACCAGAAGCAGAAGAGCCGGAGCCGGCAGAACCACCGCAGCCCACGAGACCCAGACCAAGAACCGCAGCCGCGGAACCAGCAAAGCCCAAGAACTGCCTTCTGCTCATTTCGTTCTTCATTACAATCCACCCTTTCACACCGTGGCGGCACCCTTTGCCGCCGCCTTCGGAGATTGGCTCGGGGACTTTGCCCCTTTCGCTGATTTGTACAATACGCTATTTGGCTAGTTGTTTGAACAAGTATTACTAGAGCGGTAGAAAAACTTCGGTGAACGGTAATTTCAACTTGATACTTGACAAGTTTTGTATAAACAATTATTTGTTATCGAATGCAGAGAAAACGCCCGGTCAAGCCGATGCATCGTCGGTTTGACCGGGCGTTTTCTCTTTGAGGGCATAAGCCTCGTCAGGCTGCGAGCTAGCCGGCTATCGCTTGGAGTTGACGCGGTAGTGGAAGATCTCGGGGTGTGTGCGAGTGTGCGTCACCTCAAACAAGATGCCATCCGAGGTGTACGACTGGCTCTCCATGACGGCGACACAGTTGTATTTGCCAAGGTCCAAGTAGCTGCAGTCCTCATCGTTGGCGAGCTCGACACTCACCGTACGACGGCTCGCCATCACTTTGACACCGCGCTTGTGCTCCAGATAGCCGTAAATAGAATCTGCCGCGATCTCGGGGGTCAGGCCCTTGGCGATCGACGCCAAAAAATAGCCATGGTCCACTTGGCGCGCGTTGCCGTTGAGGCTTCGGACACGCACTACGCGAATCAGCTCCTCGCCCACCTTAAAGCCCAGGCGACGAGAAAGTTGCTCAGTGCAAATCAAATGTTCAAAAGACTTAACGTCCGTCGATGCAACGGCATTGTTGCGCTTTGCAAATTCGCCAAACGACTCGACTTCCTCGAGTGCGCCCAGCATGTCGGTTTCGCCCTTGAGCCAAATAACGCGCACGCCCTTGCCGTGTATAGGCTGCACAAACATCTGATCGGCCAGCATGCTCAAGGCGCGTCGAACGGTATTGCGCGTGCAGCCAAACTCCGCGGTCAGCTCGGCTTCGGTCGGCAGCATCTCCTGAAACGCATAGGTCCCATTAATGATGCGCGAACGTATTTCTCGGTAGATTCCTTCGTATATCGCTTTTGGCATTGTTTCACCTCTACATTGTTCATTTCCGGCTAGGCACGATAGCATTTCTTAAAGTTGTTTAAACCGAATATCGGTAAAGCGACAGGATTTAACCGTTGACGGTTTCTGTCATGCCCAAATCGGTTTCGCTCAAAACTGCCGGTACGACAATCGTCTGGTCCTCTACAATGAATCCATTGTTTAAACGTTTCCCCACGCGCAACGCGCCTCGATATTCGGAAGGCAGAACATGCTGCAAAAAATCCAACGCTTTGGCGGGGCAATGTTCGCGCCCGCCATGCTGTTTTCTATATCAGGCCTCATGGTCGGCGTCTCCGCTCTCGCAACGACTGCGGACATCGTCGGCGATCTCGCCGTATACGGAACCCCTTGGTACGCTTTTTGGACCATCATCCAGCGCGGCTCGTGGACGGTCTTTAAACGCCTCCCGCTCCTTTTTGCCGTAGCGCTGCCCATCGGTCTTGCCCAAAAACAACCGGCTCGTTGCTGCCTCGAGGCTCTCGTCGCCTATTTTGCCTACTGCTTCTTTTTGAGCGAGATCATTAAGCTGAGCGGAGACAATCTTGGACTTAAGTACCCGTCGTCTTTGACCTCCGCTAGCGGCATCACCATCATCGACGGCATCAAGACGCTCGACACCGGCATTATCGGCCCGCTGGCGGTATCGGCAACCGTCGTCGCCATCCATGACCGCTTCTACGATGCCAAGGTTCCCGATTGGCTCGGCACCTTCTCGGGCTCCTCGCTGGTCTACCTCATCAGCTTTTTTGCCGTGTTTGTCCTTGCCGCTATCTCGGCCGCCATCGTGCCCTCCGTATACGCAATGACCGAAACGCTGCGCCATGCACTTACGAGCGTCGGCCCCTTTGGCGTGGGCATCTTTGTGCTTTTGGAGCGAGCGCTCGAGCCCATGGGGCTGCACCACCTGCTCTACATGCCGATCTACTACGACAACCTGGTCATTAACGACGGCATCTACGCCACGTGGAGCAGCTTGCTCCCCATCCTCTCCCATAGCACGCGCCCCCTTAATGAACTTGCGCCGTGGGCCGGTTTTACCGCCACCGGCTGGGTCAAGCTCTTTGGCCTTCCCGCCATCGCAGCCGCGTTCTACTCCACCGCAAAACCAGAGCGCCGCGCCGGCCTTAAGGTCATCCTTTTGCCCGCCATCGTCGCCTCGGTGGTTTGCGGCGTTACCGAGCCACTCGAGTTTCTCTTTATGTTCACCCACCCCGGGCTCTTTTTGCTCTACGCCGTCTTATCGTCTTGCCTTGCCACAACCATGAATCTCTTTGGCATCGTCGGCATCTTCTCGGGCGGCCTGATGGAGATGGCAGCCTTCAACTTTATTCCGCTCATGCGCACGCATGCCGGTGCCTATCTTTTGGCGCTCGGTATCGGCCTTGCCTTTAGCCTCATCTTTTTTGTTAGTTTTCGAGCACTCATCTTGGTCTATGACCTTAAGACGCCGGGCCGCGAGGATCATGTTGCCAATCGCGCGGCAATCGATCGTTTAACGGAAAGCGGCTTTGCCAAAGAGCAATCTCCCAATGACGAGGTCAATAGTCGATCCGATCAAGATCACGTCCTCGCTGAGCGGGTAATTCAGCTTTTAGGTGGTGTTGGCAATATTGTGGGCGCAACCAACTGTGCCACGCGCCTGCGCGTCGAGGTCGCAGACCCTTCCATCGTTGCAGATAACGCGTCGTTTGTCGCGGTGGGCGCCAAGGGCCTCATCATTACGGGCAAGACCGCCCAGGTAATCATCGGCATCTCGGTTCCCCGCGTTAAAGAGCATTTTGACCAGATCATGGGCCTCGAGCCGGAATTTGTGCCCACCACCTCGGCCTCCCCTGCCGCCAGCGCAGCCCATAATCGCAGCGATATCTGTTTCTTCGATATCGACGGAACGCTCGCCTGGCAAGACCCTCGAGCGGCACAAGAGCTTCCCGAGAGCGAGCGTGACCTGTCCCCCTATCCCAACGAGGCGGTCTCGCAGGCCATCCGCGATTTCGTTGCAAATGGCAACATGGCCTTTATCTGCACGGGGCGCACCCTCAGCTGCATCCATCCTAAGCTGCTCGAGCTGCCGTGGACGGGCGTCGTGTGTCTCGCGGGCGGTTACGCCGAACTCGAGGGACGCATTGTGCGAAATGCAGCCATAAACCCTGGTCTGCTACAGCGCCTCGCCCCCTATCTCGAGCAATCGGGTGAGGTCATTCGCTTTGAGGGCATCGATCGCGTGGTGCGCATGAGTGCAGATGCCCCCGAGACGTACGGATACGCACGCACCGTGGGCGACGCCGTCACGCAACTTGAGAACTACAACGCCTATAAAATTCTTATGTCCACACCACTTGCCAACCGCATCGCCCAAGATGAAGAGCTTGGACCTCTACTCTGTTTCAACGAGCTCGAGCTCGAGGTCACAGAAATCTCGCCTCGTGAGTGCACCAAACGGGCCGGAATCAGTGCCGTGCTTGACGCCCTGGGGCCAGATCACGGCACCGTGTACGGCATTGGCGACGCGAGCAACGACATCGCCCTCATGGAGGCAGTCGATGTTGGCATCGCCATGGGCAACGCACCAGACTTCCTTAAGGAGAAGGCAGACTACGTAACCGATTCTATCGACCACGACGGCGTCGTCACCGCGCTCGAACACTTTGGGCTTATCTAGCCGAGCCCCTTGCCGCGTTTGCGGCCGTAAGACTCAATCGTCTTCAACCGCCGCGCTCGACGCCCTAATGTGGCAATATGTTGTCTGCATAATGCAACGATGCGACCTAAGAAAGAATGCGAGAACCTGTGTCCAGTCCGTTTACCAGCTTTTTAGCCCAGCACTTTGACCAGATCAACGACTATCTGGCCACATTCTTTGACGGACAGGCGACCTCTGCCGATATCGAGCGCTACCTGTATATCCCGCTTTCGGCATTTACGGCCAATGCAGGCAAGCGCCACCGCCCGCTCATCTGCATGCTCGCCGCCACCGCAGTGGGCGGCAGCTTTGAGAGCGCCCGCAGCGCCGCGGCGGCCATCGAGCATTTCCAGTCGGGTGCGCTCATCCACGACGACATCGCCGATAACGGGCAGCTGCGCCGCGGCAAGCCCTGTATGCACCTCACCGAGGGCACGGGGCTTGCTATCAACTGCGGCGACCTGGCACTTACCATGGTCACCAAGACGGTTCTCGACGACCCCACGCTTGAGGCAGACGTAAAGTTGCGCGTACTCCACGAGCTCACCGAGATGATCGTCCGCACCATCGAGGGTCAGGCGCTCGACCTGGGTTGGGTCCGTGACGGGCGCTTTGACATCTCGGTCGACGATTACCTGGACATGGCAACGCACAAGACCGCGTATTACAGCGGAGCCACGCCGCTTGCCGCCGGGACCATCATTGGCGGAGGCAGCGAACAGCAGGTCGAGGCACTGCGCGCCTTTGGCCTGCACACCGGCCTTGCCTTCCAGATCCAAGATGATCTGCTCAACTTGATCGGTACCAAGGAGGCCGCCAACAAGGACTTCCGTACCGACATCACCGAGGGCAAGCGCACGCTTGTCGCCGTACACGCCCTGTCTGATGAGCGCTATCACGATGAGATTGAAGCGATCCTCTCCTCGGGCACCGAGGACCCCGTGCAGCTCGCGCGCGCCGTGGAAATCTTCCAGGAAACCGGCTCTATCGGTTACGCCCACGCCTACGCGCTGGACCTAACCGCCAAAGCCAAGGCCGCCATCGAGGACGTTTCGCTCGACCCGCATGCACGCGAACTGTTCCTCTCCATGGCAGATTTCTTTGTGGAGCGACTCAACTAGCGGGGGTTGCAAAACCTGTCGGCAGCGCATTTGGGTACAAGTTGCTACACTGTTGAATGTATGTTTATGCATCCCTTTGCGTCGTCTATCCGACAGGCGCTCAAATAGTACGAATGATACGCCGAAAGGGGTTCGTTCATGGAACCTATTACAACGGGCATGCAGGGAGCAGCCGTCGAGGACGTGCAGTCTCGTCTCCTGCAGCTCGGCTACACGATTGATGCCACCGAGGTCGCCGACAAGCACTTTGGTGCCACCACCGAGCAGGCCGTTAGCACCTTTAGGCTCGACAGCGGTCTTGCCGCCGGCCACGCCGTTGACATCCCCTGCTGGAGTGCCCTGGTCGACGCCTCGTATAAGCTGGGCGACCGCACCCTCTACCTGCGTATGCCCAATTTCCATGGCGCCGATGTGCAGGCCCTGCAGAAGGCGCTCAACGTTTTGGGCTTTGCCTGCGGCGAGGACGATGGCTACTTTGGCCCTCACACCGAAGCGGCCCTTCAGCAGTTCCAGGAAAACGTCGGTCTGTTTGCCGACGGTATGGCTTTCCAGGATACCTACGCCTATATCAACCGCCTGCACCACGTGTGGGAGGGTAAGCCTTCGGTGACCGAGGCCGAATCGCGCATCGGCTTTGCCCGCGCGGCCAACGTACTCGAGCGTTTCCAGATTGCCGTCATTGGCGAGGACCCTATCGCGCGCAGCGTAGCATCGCGTATGTGGAACATCGCCACGGCGACGACCGACAACAGCGGTATGATGCTTTGCGACTCCGAGGTCCCGACCGACGTTGACCTGGTGCTCGAGATCGCAAGCGACGAGCTGCCCGCCGACGCCGCTCCGCGCGCCACGATTGCCCTCGCCGAGTGCCACAACCTGGCCCAGCGCATCCGTACCGCCAATGTCGCCGCACAGCAAAAGCCCGCGCGCATCCGCATTGAGCTCACGGGCATGACGCGCTACAACGGAACCTTCACCGCAAGTGATGCGCAGACACTCGCCGTACGCCTGCTCGATGGCGTTTGCGATGCCCTCGCAGATTAGGTAAACTAAACGAGTTGCTTTTGTGCAACACCCATACTGGGACGTAGTTCAACGGTAGAACTCCGGTTTTTGGTGCCGGCTGTTGGGGGTTCGAATCCCTCCGTCCCAGCCCTAAAGAACATAGCGCTCCAGGCCCTTGTGGACCCGGAGCGCTTTTTCGTGGGCAAGCGGAGGGATTCGAACCCGCAAGGGTGCGGAGCTGAGGAAACGCGAAGCGTTTTCCAGCGCAGCACGCAAGGAGCGGGGCACGGCCGCCGAAAAGGCGGACGCAGAATCCCTCCGTCCCATATCAGCAACGGGCTCCCTGCATCTCGACTTTCCAGCCAAACCGGCACTTAGGGACGTTTCTAAAGTGCCGGTCATAACTTCTCGTCCTACAAGAGAAGTCATGGCCGAAACTTCTCGTGCAGGACGAGAAGTTGAAGCGGATTTTCAGGCATTTCCAAAAATCCACCTCCAAAAGAGCGACGCCCCAGGCCCATAACGACCAAGAGCGCCTTACATCAAGAAATATCAGCCCAGTTCCGAAAAGCGAGCTGCATGCAACAACCAAGTAACCACAGGCCCCGGGAGAGCGGGGACACCGGCTTAGGTTTATCGCGAGTTCCGCACGCAAAGAAGGCCACTAACCTCGATGTTTTGGACGTGACAGCGAGAGGGGTCCTGGTATGGCAAGGTGACGTGAAACAAGGCGGCGCTGACCTTCTGGTCGCGCCGCCGAAGTTGAACGTCAGATTGCCGTGCCAGGGCCCCTCGCAGCGTCGAGAGGACCGCCGTTCGGTAGAACGGCGGAACTAATTATTCAGCATGCGGTCGAAGCTTCCCGAGTCGCCATCCCGATAGTCGGCGGTCATCAGAATCTCCTGCGGAATTCGTCCGCCCTCACGCAGCACGTTGCGGAACTGCACGCGCGTGACCATGGGCAGGTCCTTGATCGTAGCGGCAAGGTTCTGCGGCACGCCCTGGTTGGCAGCCGCGGGCTCGCACTCGCCGCCGGCCTTCATGCGACGCTTGTGCTCGGCAAGCATGGCGCGATACATGCCGGCATGCAGGCGAATCTCAACGACGTTGGCGTTGCGAGCCTGCTCGACGATGCGCGCACCCTCTCGATCGATATCGCCCACGTAGTAGATATAGTTAAAGCGGTAGCCGATCTCGGCCAGATAATCATCCAGCGCATGAGAGACACTCGCCTTGCACCCGCCGCCAAAGATCACGCCGCCCACCTTAGTGCCAAAAAGCTTGGCATGTTTGCGGCCACGCAGAAGCTTGACGATTTCGTCGTAGGTATCCAGGTTCTCGACCATAATGAACGGCTTGTCGGCGCCCAGCGTAAAGAAGCCCGTAAAGTGCACAGGACGGTTGGGGGCGACCTTGATCGCCTGCATACTGATGCCCTTTTCGGTCATGCGCCTGATCAGACGCTCACCATGCTTGCCGTCGAAGGCTTTTTCGTCGTTGAAGATCTGGTAGGCACGCTGGCGACGCGAGGCAACCGGCGTATCGGCACCGCGGTTCTGTTCAATCCATGCCTGGATAATCGCAATCTCCTCGGCGATTTTGCGATTGGACATTTCGTTGTGCTGAGTGCGCTGCGGCGTCTTTTTACCGTCCTTGCCTTCAACCCTTACAATCTGGGTCTGCTGCTCCTTGATCTTGGAGAGCGCCGTGGGCGTGGGGACGACCCTGAGCAGCTGCCTGCCCAGAACGCGGGCCAGGGCAAACGCCGAGACCTCGCCGTGGACGGTCGGCTCAGACCGCTGGGCAGCATTATCAGCTGCGGCAGGCTCAGCCTGTGCATGGGGCTTACGCTTGGAATCTGCCCGGGTATTGCGTTCCTGCTTGGGCGCAGACGAGTGCATTCGCGGACGATCAGACTTAGTCTCCTTCGCCGGCTGACGCTTGACCTGATCCACCGGAGTCTCGGCCTTCTCATCTCTGTTTTGTGTCGCCGCCTTCTCGGCCGCGGCCTCGGCATTTGAGCCACGACCGCCGCGGTGACGGCGGCGACGGGGCTTGCTTGAGGCGCTCTCCCCCTCCTGCTTATCAGCGGACTGTCGAGCTTTGGCCTCGATGTCAGCCGCAGGCTGCGACTCGGAAGGTCGCTGCTCGCGAGTCGCCGGCTCAACGGTTTTCTCGGTTTGTTCGATCTTCTCGGCCTGAGCGGTCGGAGCTGGCTCGCCCTTCTCCTGACGCTTTACGGGATACGCGCGTCCCGCAAACCCGCGGCCGGGACGACACGAACCCGGAGCCCTCTTGGCAGACTCCTCTACATCGTCTGCAACCTCGAAAGGCTCTTCAACCTCATGCGCGACATCCTGCTGCGCAGTCTTAAAGTGAGCACCGCGACGACGCTTGGGCTCTTGGGCCTCCACGGGCTTTTGCTCCTTCGCGGGCTTCTGCGACTCGGCAGCAACCTCGGTCTCAACAGCCTCGGTATCAAGTTCATCCTTTTGAGCAACGGCGCGACGGAAGCGCTCCTGCTGAGCGCGGCGTTGCGCATCGCGCTTGCCGCCCCCGCCAAAGCCGCCGCGACCCGCCTTGGCGGTAAAAGCGCGAACGACGTTCTCATCGAGCAGCTCATCGGTATCGATATGCTCGCGCGAAGCAGTTTCTTCCACGGTAGCCGTCTCAACGGAATCCTCAGCACCAGCCTCTTCGGTAGCCTCGACAGGCTGCTCCTGGACATCGCGAATCTCGGCATTGATGGTATAGAACGCTGGGCGCCCGTTAACGCCGCTGCCCTCGATCTTGGTGACGATCTTCGCCGCGATGAGCTCATCGCGCATCGCCTTGGTGTCACATTCCTTATCGACGGAGCGGAAAATCTGCGCCAGCGCGCTCGATTTGATCTTGAGTGCTTTGCGGCAGAGTAGGTCGTAGGCAACCAGCTTGGCACGCTCGGCAGAAAGCGACGTCTGGCTGCTCAGACGCTCAGCCAGGGCATCGACATTGTTTTGGTTATCGGAATATACCGTCTTGGCCACGGGGCCCCTTTCATATGTACACATATACGTCTATATGGTACAACGCACGCCCTTGTCCACGCAAAACATCTGCGAGAACACCCTTGCATCACCTGTTCTCGCAAGAAAAAAGACCGGGTCCGCTTGATTGCGGACCCGGTCTTTCCGAGTCATATAGATGTGACGTTCGATTCGTAAGGTCGATTACGCCTTAGCGGCCTCGGCGTCGGCAGGAGCCTCAGCGGCAGCGGCGCGACCGTACTCGGCCTTGCCCATCTCGGACCACTCGGGCTCCTCGTCGGGCATGGAGCCGGCCTCTTTGCCGAAGAACTCCTTGAGGCAGTTGACGGCAACGATGAGACCCAGGACCATCAGCAGGACGGCAAAGACGAGCTGCAGACCCTTGGTGGCGGCGACGGAGACGGCAGCCGTGGTGGCGGTAGCCGGGATGGTGCCGAAGAAGCCGTAGGCCTGGACGGCGGTCATGCAGCCCATGGCGCTCTGGACCAGCGAGGTGAAGGTGCAGCAGAGCAGGAAGACAACGGGCACGTAGAGCATCCAACCCTTGCGGCCGGTGCACTTGCAGAACACGGCGAGGGTGATCATGGTCATGCCGCCGAGGAGCTGGTTGGAGGCACCAAAGAGCGGCCAGATGTTGGCATAGCCGCCAAAGGCGAGAGCGAGGCCGGGGAGCAGGGTGACAACCGTGGCGAACCAGGGGTTGCCGAGAACCTTCATGTAGCCAGTCTTGGAATCGATGGCCAGGGCGTCGTTGGTCTGGGCAAAGAACTCGGAGAACGAGGTGCGGGCGATGCGGGCGACGGCGTCGAGCGAGGTCAGGGCCAGAGCGGAGACGTTCATGGTCATGAAGACGGTAGCAAGCGTGCCATCAACACCGAAGGCCTGCATACCGCGGGAGATACCAGCGGCGAAGATCTGGAACGGGGTGGAAGCGACACCGGCGTTGAGGGCACCGGTACCGGCGGTGTTCATGTCGGAGAACATGATGCCGGCAACGATGATGGCAAGGATGCCGACGAAGGACTCGACGACCATGGCGCCATAACCAACCTTGACGGCGTCCTGCTCCTTCTCGACCTGCTTGGAGGAGGTACCGGAAGAAACGAGGCTGTGGAAACCGGAGAGAGCGCCGCAAGCAACGGAAACGAACAGGACCGGGAACATCATGCCGGAGGCACCAGAGAAGCCAGTGAAGACCGGAGCGGTCATCGTAGCCTGGCCGTGAACACCCAGGACGACGATGCCGAGGACAGCGCAGGCGATCATGACGATCATCATGATGGAAGTGAGGTAGTCACGCGGGGTCTTGAGCATCTGGATGGGCATAGCGCCAGCGAAGACCAGGTAGACCATGACGACGGCGAACCACTGGAACTTATCCAGGTAGACCGGGAACTGCATACCGACGGCGAACATGAGAACCATGAGGACCACGCCGGTGACGAACTCGGCAGCGCCGGTGAGGTTGAACTTCTTCTGGGCCCAACCAAAGGCGATAGCGACGAAAGTGAACAGGATGGAGATGGTACCAGCGCAGCCGGCGGCATAGGACTTGGTGAAGTCGACGGCACCGGTAGCAGCGCCAGAAGCGTCAACGGCCGGGGTAAACATGAACGTCTTGCAGACCATGTCGGTGAAGGCGGCGATGACGATGATGCAGAACAGCCAGCAGAACAGCAGGAACAGGCGACGGCCGGTCTTGCCGATGTACTTCTCGATGAGCTGAGCGAGCGACTTGCCGTTGTTCTTCATCGAGGCGTACAGGGCACCAAAGTCGTGGACGGCGCCAAAGAAGATGCCGCCGACGAGGACCCAGAGCACGACGGGCAGCCAGCCAAAGGCCATGGCGACGATCGTACCCGTGACAGGACCGGCACCGCAGATCGAGCTGAACTGGTGCGAGAACGCGGTGAAGGCGGAGACAGGCGAGAAGCTCTTGCCGTCCTTCATGCGCTTGGCCGGCGTGAGGGCCTCTTTGTCAACGCCCCACTTGTTGGCCAGCCATCGGCCATAGCCCAGATAGCCGCAGGCGAGCACCGCCGCGGCCACAACCATGAGCAAGACTCCGTTCATTACATTTCCTCCTCTAAAAAGAACTACTCAGACATAAAAAATGAGGGCCGTCGGTTGCGCTCGACGGCCCTCATCTTCATCAGCCGCCCGTTATCGTACGGGCTAGCTGTATGTGCTAACCCGCATCAGATAATTACTACGCTGATAATGTCTAGCTGATGCGTGAACATGTCTGAGAAATCCTCTTCAATCATGATGTGAACGATCCGTGCGTGTTCACATCCCCCAGTGGTTGAAAAGGAGTATGAAACTTTAGTTACCTAAAGTCAACGCAAATATGTAATGAATTTTCAACTTTTTTGAATTTCTCGGTATAAAACGCCACTGACCTCGGACTTTACCCAACGACAGTTTTTGCTTGAGAGATGCCCCCGAGAGCGGCGGGAGCCGGGCGGCGCATATGAACTTTCCTGCTCTACAGTCCTGCGCAAGACGGAAAGCACATTAAGTGCTTTCCTTTGCGTGCGGAACTCGCGATAAAGTTCATATGCGCCGCCCGGCTCCCGCCGCTCTCGGGGGCTCCCATCCCAAATGTGCGGAGCAAAGCTCCGCACACCAACTTTTTCTTTCAGCTAAAGAACGCCGGAAATTCGACGCTGGTTTGTTAACCTTGCTGGACGTTGTCGACGCCAAACCAGCTCAGAAGCTATATCGATACAGAAAGGTCCCCGGCCCTGACCGGCCCAGCGGCCGTATATGAACTTTATCGCGAGTTCCGCACGAACAGGAGGCCACTTAATGTGGCCTCCGTCGTGAGCAGGACTGTAGAGCAGGAAAGTTCATATACGGCCGCTGGGCCGGTCAGGGCCGGGGACCACACCCGTACGACTACAGCGTCATGTTCGGATCGGCGTCGACGTCGAACGGCGAGATTTCTCCTCGGTCGAATTTACGGCGGGCGACCTCCGCGATCATGGCGGCGTTGTCGGTGCATGCCGAGAGAGGCGGCACCGTCACGCGGATGCCCTGGCGCCCGAGCTTCTTGATCATCATCTCGCGCAGATGCGGGTTGGCCGAGACGCCGCCGCCGATGCAGTATTCCTTGCATCCGGTGGCATGCAGCGCGTTCTTGGCCTTCTTGTACTGAACGTCAAAGACCGCGGCCTCAAACGAAGCAGCCAGGTCGGGCAGATGAATCGTACGCCCGGCTTTGGTCTCCTGCTCAATGTAGAGCGTCACGGCCGTCTTAAGGCCCGAAAGCGAGAATCGATAGTCTCCCCTACTATTGAGCGCACGGGGGAAGTCAATCGCGCGGGGATTGCCCGTCTCGGCCAGTTTGGAAATGATGGGGCCGCCGGGATAGCCCAGACCCAGCGCCTTGGCCACCTTGTCGAAGGCCTCGCCCACGGCGTCATCGAGCGTCTCGCCGAGCACCTCGTAGTCGCCCCACGCCTTGACGTGAACAAGCATGGTATGACCGCCCGAAACGAGCGTGAAGATAAACGGCGGCTTGAGATCGGGCTGCGCCAACAGGTTGGCGAACAGATGACCCTCCAGATGGTTGACGCACACGAGCGGTTTACCGGCGGCATAGGCAAAGCCCTTGGCGAAGGCGACGCCCACCACCAGAGCACCCACCAGGCCCGGACCCTGCGTCACGCCAACAGCGGCAAGCTCGCTCGGCGCGATGGCTCCGCCCGTAAGGCCCAGCGACGCTGCGGCGTCCTCGAGTGCCGCGTCCACGACGCTCACGATGACCTCAACGTGCTTGCGCGAGGCGATCTCGGGCACCACGCCGCCAAAGCGAGCATGAAAATCAATCTGCGTCGACACCTGGTTGGCCAGCATCTTGCCGTCCGCATCGATAATCGCCACGGCCGTCTCGTCGCAGGAACTCTCGATGGCAAGCACCAGGCGGCGGCGCTCGATTTCGGCACGCTCCTCAGCGGTGCGTTCGGGCGCGGGCAGCGGCCACACACGCTGCTCAGCCGCCGTCGGCTCGGGCGAGGCATTGTCGAGAGGAAGCACCAGGGGCAGCGGCGCCGTCATGACGATGGCATCTTTGCCAGCACCGTAGTAACCACGGCGGCGGCCCGCCTCGGTAAAGCCCAGGGAAGCATAGAGCGCAATAGCGCCCTCGTTGCCGTCCTCAACCTCGAGCGAGGCGGTCGTACAGCCGAGCATCTGGGCATCGTAGCTCACGTGCGACAGCAGCTTGCGGGCAATACCCTCGCGGCGATGCTTCGGGTCGACGGCAACATCCAGAATCTGCACGTCACCGTCTACGACCATGCCACCGGCAAGCCCCAGCAGCTGACCGTCGTCGTGCGCCACCCACCAGCTGCGCGGCGCCGCAACATCCTCGCCCAGCTCGGACAGGAACATGCCCGGCGTCCACGCCTCGTGCCCAGCTCCTTCAAAGCAGGCAGCCTCCAGCGCGCTCGCGCCCTCGGCATCCGCCGCACCCATGGGGCGGAATTGCAGATGGCGGCCGGCGAGCTCATCGGCGACGCCCGTAATTTCGCTCTGCGCGCTCTCGGCAAGACCGAGGCGCTTGCGCTCGTTTTCCTCGGCATCAGAAAGGCGCGTATAGATCGGTAGGACGCGGGCCGGATCGCCGTCACCCGCGGCATGCGCAAGGAGGAGGCCCTCGCCCGAAGGCCACCACAAGCCGCGCTCTACGCAGCGAGCGGCCTCATCCTCACCCAGCAGCTTGCCATAGCGCACGAGACCGTCGCCAGTCAGCTGAACCTGGTCCCAGTCCGCGGCTTGGCGCCACTCATCAAGCGCCACGGCAGCCTTGACCACATGCTCGCGTTCAAACTGACGCTCGGGGCCCTCGTCGCTCAGCACATACAAAGCCGGATACACCTCGCCGCGCATGGCATCGGCCAGAATGCCGAGCTTGCCACGCACGCCGGCCTTCCACGCGGTCCATGCGCAGGCATCGAGCGTCGACACACCCAACAGCGGCACGTTGGCACCGCGCGCCAAGCCCTTGGCGGTGGAAATGCCGATACGCACGCCGGTAAACGAACCCGGGCCGCGACCGACGACGTAACTACCCACATCGGCACGGTCCATGCCAGCCTGAGCAAGCACGCTGTCGACGGTATTCACGAGCTCCACATTGGCATGGCGACGGCACATATGGTCGCCACTCACCAGCTTCGCCTCGCCCGTCTGCCCGTCAATCCAGCTTGCCGCGCAGGCAAGCATATCGGTCGAAGTATCGAGCGCCACCACCAGCGCGTAATCGTTATGCAAGCTCATCTTGTACAGCCTTATCAATCAAATCGGAAAGCTCCGCTGCGCGCTCGCCGTGCGCCTCGAGCGTTATCGTTCGCACGTCGCTATCGTTCTCATCACGCTTAAGCGTTACCGAAAGATACTCGTCCGTCAGTTCGTCCTGGAACCGTTCGCCCCACTCCAACAGACAGGCACCCTCATAGCCCAGTACATCGAAAATGCCCGTATCCTCGAGCTCGTAAGCATGCTCCAGACGGTACAGGTCAAAGTGGAACAGCGGAATACGCCCCTGGTCATGAACAGCCATGAGTGCGAATGTGGGGCTCGTGACCATATGGCCGTCGCCCAGACCACGCGAAACACCCTTGGTAAAGTGGGTTTTGCCCACACCCAAGCCGCCGGTCAAGATCAGCACATCACCATCTTCCAGGCACGGCGCAACCAGCTCGCCAAAATGCTCCGTATCGGCAGAGCAAGCCGTTTTATAAATACCTACCCCCAGGCGCTCCAGGGACATATATGCTCCTTATTATTCCGAGGCACCCTCTGGCGCGGGATGCCGCTCCAGATAGTCGCCCAGCATCTTAAAGTCTTCCTCCAGCAGCTCCTGCCACGCCGGATTACGCAGCGCCGCCGCCGGATGGAACGTGGGCATCACCACAAAATGCCCCATCTGATGGAACCTGCCGCGCAGCTTGGTGATGCCAATCTCGGTCTTAAGCACAAAGTGCGTCGCGGGGTTACCGAGCGTCACGATGATATCGGGCCAAATGCTTCGAATCTGCTCACGCAAAAACGGTGAACAGGCCAGCACTTCCTCGGGCCGAGGATTGCGATTTCCCGGTGGGCGACACTTAAGCACGTTGGCAATGTAGACGTCTTCGCGCTTGAGGCCAGCCAGCGACAGGATGCCGTTGAGATCCTCGCCCGCCGCCCCCACAAACGGTTCGCCTTGCAGATCCTCGTTACGCCCCGGCGCCTCGCCGATAAACATGACGCGGGCGCGGGGGTTTCCCACGCCAAACACGATGTTATGGCGCGACTGATAGAGCTGGCAGAGATGGCAGTCGCCTAAAACAGCCTCAATCTCCTCGAGCGCAACCTCGCGCGGCGCCTGGTGACTATGTCCAGGGATGTGCATGACACCCATAGCGGCTCCTACACGTAGACCTTGTCGAGACGCATGCCAAAGCCGCAAGCAACCTCGTAGTTAATCGTGCCGCGCAGGCGCGCCATCTCGTCCATGGTGATCTCGGCATCACCATCGCGGCCGACAATGATCATCTCGTCGCCATACTCGGCCTCGGGAATCTCATGCGCCGGATTGGACTGGATGGCGACCATAAACTGGTCCATGCAGATATTACCCACCTGACGCACACGTTCACCGCGATACAGCACGTCCATGCGATTGGAGAGCGTACGCGAAAGACCGTCGGCATATCCAATCGGCAGCGTGCAAATCTGAACGCGTGTGCGCGGCACGCGATAGGTAAATCCGTAGCCCACGCCTTCGCCCATTGCAGGATGTGCCACACGCGTCACGCGCGCATGAACGCTCATGACAGGGTCCAGCTGCATCACGCGGCTGCTCAGTTCGCACGGCTGCAGGCCATATAGACCGATGCCGGCGCGAATCATATCAAAATGCATCGAGGGATCGAGCATCGAGGACGGCGTGTTGGCACAGTGCACGATACCGCACTCAAAACCCGCGTCCTTAATGGCTTGAACGGCTTCGGTAAAGCGCTGGCACTGCAGTTTATAGTCCCAACCGCCAGGCTCATCGGCCGTTGCGAAGTGCGTAAAGACGCCATCACACTGGATACCGCGATGGAAGCTAATACCACGAACAAAGTCGAGCACCTGCGTGTAGTGAACACCGATGCGGTTCATGCCCGTCTCGATGGCTAGATGGTACTTACCCACCTTGCCTGCCGCGACAGCGCACTCGCCATAGGCAAGGGCGAAATCGGACGTATAGACCGAAGGCATAATATCGAACTCGAGCAACGTCGGAATGGCCTCGATAGGCGGCTCGCTTAGGATGAGGATGGGTTTCGTGATCCCGCCCTGTCGGAGCTCAACACCCTCGTTGACCGTTGCCACCGCGAACATGTCGGCTCCGGCCGAGTACATGATTTTGGCGCACTCGACGGCACCATGGCCATAGGCATCGGCCTTGACCACACAGCACAGTCGCTGACGCGGATCGAGCAGGTTCTTGTAAGCCCTCGTGTTGCGGCGAAGCGCCCCTCGGTCAATCTCAACCCAGGACCAGCGCGTCAAATCGGCTTTATTCATGATTAGTCATCCGACCCTTCGTCCATGATTCCCAGATCATCGAGTGCATCCTTTGCCGCCAATTCCATGGCAGGACCGATCAAGTCGATCAGATCGGTCGCAATAACACTCTTCTCACCATACTCCGTCGCCGCGGCAAAACCCGCGTAACTGTGAAGCGCAACGGCATACGAATACAGCAGCTCCCAGCGATCCATCTCATCACGCATGGTAGCCAGTGTGCCAGCCAAAATGCCCGCAAGAACATCGCCCGAACCGGCAGTCGCCAACGACGCCGGACCCGAGAGCGGCAAAAGCACGCGCTCAACGCCACAGATAGCCGTCGTCGGCCCCTTGGCAATAACCACGAGATTATCGGAGCCAGCAGCCCAGACAACCTTCTGCGCGGCCGCAATTGCAGTCCCCAGATCGTTAACCTCGTCACCGGCAACCAAGCGCGAAAGCTCGCGATAGTGCGGCGTCATGACAAGCGGTTGCTCACGGCGGTACATCTCAGGGTTGCTATCGATACCGTCGATAGCAATCTTAGAAAGGCAGTTGAGCGCATCGGCATCAAGGATCAGCGGCACATCAAGCTCCAACAAGCCCGAAACCACCTGCATGGCACCGGCAGACGTCGTCATGCCGGGACCGCACAGTACGCAGCTGTACTTCTTTGCAATCTCGCACACGGTCATACGAGCAGCGGCACCAAAAGAGCCGCGGGAATCAGACGGAATAGCAAAAACCGGAATCGAGGGAAGTGCCATACGAATAAGATTGGCACACGCATCGGGCGTCGCGACAGCCACATAGCCGGCACCCGCACGGGCAGCAGACTTGGCGGCCATAATGGCAGCGCCAGGATACTGCGCCGAGCCGGCAACAATAAGGACGGACCCGCGAGAATACTTATCGATATTCGTGGGCAGCGGAGCAAAGAAATCCACCAGGTCACCAGGCTCGACAATCTCGGCGGCATGGTCGACATCATCGATAACCTCATCTAGGCGATCATAGAGGCTACCGCACACCAGATCACCGGCGTACTCTGGGCCATCAGCGCTGTAGAGGCCAATCTTGGGCGTGATCATCGTGACCGTACGCTCGGCACGGATGCAGTCGTCGTCGACAACACCGGTCTCGGCATTCAGACCCGAAGGAACATCGATGGACACCACATGGTCGGCGCAGTCGTTAACTGTCGGAATCCAGATGGAAAACGGTGCACGCAGGTCACCGTGGAAACCGGTACCAAAAATAGCGTCAACAACAACGTCGGCCTTATCGATCAAAACCTCAAGCTCATCTCGTGAGGGACCGACGCACACATGTACGTCACGACCGGCAGTACGGCGGGCAACATGGCGAGCCAGAGCGGCAGGAATCTCATCCGGCTCAACCGGAGACACGATATCCACGTCAACGCCCTTATGACTCAAGATATCAGCCGCGACCCAGCCGTCGCCACCGTTGTTGCCAAAACCGACCAGAACAAGGACGCGATCGGGATTGAGTTTTAGAATTTCAGTAGCAGCAAACTCACCCGCCAGTTCCATAAGCTCGGCCTTCGAAGTTCCTTCGCGTTCGATAATATCCTCGAGACGAACGACTTCCTCGGTACTCAAAACCGGTTTCATTTATGCTCCTAGCGTATCTCGCGAAGCATCGCCCAGGTGCTCCGTTAAAGCTGAATTTTGCAGTTGCTCAAGCTCATCTAAAACCGAGCGAGCCTCTTTAAATGTTTGTGCAACGCGTTCCTTGGTGCTCACCTTTTCCTCCTTAGGCTTAGGTCGAGCATCCTCGGTGATCGCAATGGCATTGGCTACGGCCAAATCGCCCGTCAAGGTAATAGATAGTGCAACTTCAACGACACCCAACTCTTGAGCAATCTCGAGCGCTCGACCTGAAAGCACTGCTTTAGGCTTTCCGAGGTTATCACGCGTTACCGAGACGTCTTTGCGGCCGACGCCCTGACTAAAGCCCGTACCAAGAGCCTTGAGAACCGCTTCACGAGAAGCAAAACGGCTCGCATAGTGCGCCGCAGGACGCGATGAAGCATCGCAATATGCGCACTCTTCTTCGGTAAACACACGCCGAGCAAACGACGGCGTCTTTTCAAGGATTGATTTCATGCGGGAAATCTCGACGATATCAACGCCGATACCAGCTTCAGCCATGTTCACCTCCATATTGCACAGACTAAGTTATTGTAGCCCGTTAACGGAAGATGCGACAAACGAGGGTCATAAAACACAGCGAGTTTGTTAGATCTGGTTTTAACGCAAAAAAGGGGGAGGCCGCGAGGCCTCCCCCTTCTTCAAGTCATGCG
>CABSAN010000025.1 GCA_902475785.1 uncultured Collinsella sp. | reverse complement strand
GTCATGCCGAAATGGCGCGAAGCACGCGCTTGACAAAACTATAGAGACACGTCCCAGAAAAATCATCCCGCGCGGGCATTTGGCTCACGCGGGATGATGGCGTCTTATTTGTCCTGCTCCAGCAGATCGGACGGCGTGCGGTCGGGCTTGCCACCGCGGAAGATCTCGCGACCGTGCAGGCGATGCTCCAGGTCACGTTCGGCCTTTTCCTCGTCAATCTTGGTCTGGCTCACCGACGGGTCCTCAATCAGCGACGACACCGAGTTCACCTGCTTTTGAATGCGCTCGGAAATCGTGTCGTCCATACTCACGATATGCATCTTCCAGTCGATGTTCGTAGCGGTCGATGAGCTCTTGGTCCACACGAACGTCAGAATGGCGCTCTGATGACCCCTCGCGGGGAACATGCCAAAGAAGGAATCATGCTGGATATTGCTGTCCTCGTCGATATAGGCGTGCACGTTGTACACCACGCGGTCGATCTTATCGTTGAGCAGCGCGTTGGTCGCAAGCGCTGCAGCCTGAATCTGCCCGTTAGACAGCAGCTCGAGCTCGTTGGCAGACGACGTGTCCAACACCGTCACCTCAACCGTGCCCGTACGTTCGTCCGCCTCGTCGACGCTAAAGTCGAGCGGGAACTGCGTAAAGCCGTTACCCCACTCAAGGCCGCCCTTGAGCGCCGTCGAAACGGTATCGACCGAAACGCTCTCGGACAGATTGGCGGTATTCAGACGGCGCATCACGCCGTAGCCAATCTGCATGCCCACGATCAGCACCAAGATGCCAATAACCACGACCATGGCAGTCTTCGTAATGGTATGGCTCACCTGCGAGCCCGAAGGATCGTCCTCGGACAGTGGGTCGATATGTTTTGCCTGGCTCGCGCGATCCTCGCTGCGCAGCCGCGCCAGCGTCGCCTTGTCACCGCGCTTGACGGCAGCCTCTTTTTCGCGCATGCGCTCGGTACGCTTTTTGGCGAGCGTAGGATCCAAGACGCCGGATGCATCGATTTCGGAGAATAACTCCGTCACTTCTTCCGGAGTCAAAGGGTTCTTGTCAGCCATAAACTTCCTGTCATATCAATCAGTCGAGCTCGTGCGCACGCGCACCTTCGAACTGCATTCGATAGTAACGGGCATAGGTGCCGCCGCGGGCGAGAAGCTGCTCGTGCGTACCACGTTCCACAACGCGACCATGCTCGACGGTCGCAATCTCGTCGGCATGTTTAATGGTCGAGAGACGGTGGGCGATGATAATCGTGGTGCGACCGCGCGCCAGGCGCTCGAGCGACTCCTGCACCGCCTCCTCGCTCTCGTTATCCAAGGCGCTCGTCGCCTCGTCCAGGATCAGGATCTTGGGGTTCTTGAGAAACACGCGCGCAATGGCTACGCGCTGCTTCTGGCCGCCCGAAAGACGGCTGCCGCGCTCGCCCACGACCGTGTCGTAGCCCTGCGGCAGCGACTCAATGAAGGCATCGATATTGGCGCGGCGGGCGGCCTCGGCGACCTCTTCTGCCGTGGCGCCTGGCTTGCCGTAAGCGATGTTCTCGCCAATCGTACCGTCAAACAGATAGACATCCTGCTGCACCAGGCCAATGGCGCGGCGCAGGCTCTGCTGCGTCACGTCGCGCACGTCTTGGCCGTCGATGCTAACGGATCCAGCAGCCACGTCATAAAAGCGCGGCAGCAGCGAACACGTTGTGGACTTGCCACCGCCCGAGGGGCCAACCAGGGCAATGGTCTGTCCGGGCTTGATGGACAGATTCATATGGTCGATCACGGGACGAGCCCCTTCGCCTGCGCCGAGCTCAACGTCCTCGTAGCTAAAGCACACGTCGCGATATTCAACCGCGCCAGCCGTCACCTGCAGGTCCGTGGCACCCGGCTTATCCTGGATATCCGGGGCGGTCGAAAGCACCTCGTCCATACGCTTAAAGCCGGCGATGGCCTTCTGATACGTCTCAGCCGAGTTCACAAGCGTCTCGAGCGGGGTGCAGAACAGCGAAATATAGAGTGCAAAGGTCGCCATATCGACCGCCTGCAGTTGGCCTTGCGCCACCAGCCAACCACCCAGCAGCACCACGATCACGTACAACACGCCCGAGAGCAGGCCATACGTCGCAGTGTAAACGCCCATGGCGTGATACATATTCTCTTTGGACGAAAGATAGCGGTCGTTGGAGGCGCGGAACTTGGAGCGTTCAGCCTCCTCGTTCGCAAAACTCTTGACCACGCGCATGCCGGCCAGCGAATCCTGCAGCTGAGCATTAATACCGCTGATCTTTTTGCGGTTGTCGCTAAAGACCTCGCGCATGCGCATGTTCTGCCAAAACATGATGACCGCAAACACCGCCGTCACCACGGCCATAGCAAGCGCCAGCACCGGGGCAATAGCAAAGAGAATCACAAACGAGCCGACGATCTCGATGCCGCAGATGATAATCCACTCGGGCACGTGGTGTGCCGCCTCGCAGATATCGAACAGGTCGTTGACCACGCGGCTCATCATGTCACCCGAGCTGTTGCGATCGAAATACGCAAAGCTAAAGCGCTCGTACTGATCGAACAGGTCCTCGCGCATCTTGGACTCCATGCGCGCGCCCATCACGTGGCCCCAGTAACTCACAAAGTAGCGACAGGCGCAACGGATGGCATACATCAGCACCAGACCAACCGCGATCATACCGAGCGCCTGCATAATAGCAGCCTGACCCTGGGTAAAGAGCCCACCAGTCAGATTGCGCAGAATAATAGGAAACGCCAGGTCGATGGCGGCAAGCACCAGGGCGCAAACAGTATCGGCAACAAAAAGCCCCATCTGGGGCTTGTAATACGAAAGAAACCTCTTCAGCATGTGATCCTCAAAGAAATATCAGCAACGTAAGGCCCTGGGACAAAGCAATCATCAGTACTTGTCCCAGGGCTATCCCCACTCGTTAGAGCTCCGCGCCCCCAAGGCGATGCGCGATGCTATCGCAGGCCAAGGCGCCCACGACGGTCTTGGCATCTTCGATCTTACCGTCGAGCACGGCGTCGATCAGCTCGTGCAGCGGCACCAGATCCACGTTGACGAACTCGTCATCATCGGGGTTGGGTGCATCGAACTCGAGCTTGGTAGCCAAGTAGATGTGAATGATCTCGTCGCAAAAACCGCAGGACGTGACAATCGACGTCAAAAAGCGAATGCGACCAGCCCTAAAGCCCGTCTCCTCATGCAGCTCGCGCTTGGCGCAATCGAGCGGGTCCTCGCCTGGGTCGAGCTTGCCGGCGGGAACCTCGACCGTCACGCGGTCGATGGCGGTGCGGTACTGACGCACCAGTACGATCTTGCCGCTCTCGGTCAGTGCCACAACGGCCGCCGCACCCGGATGGCGAACGATATCGCGGGCGCTACGGCGACCGTTGGGCAGTTCAACCTCAAGACGGTGGACATCGAGGATCTTGCCCTTCCAGGCGCACTCCTCCGAAATAATCTTCTCGTGCAGCTCGGCATCGTGTGGGTCGTCGTCGCCCAGCACCAGCGCCGGCTCGTCAGCGACCTCGCCACCAGGCTCGCCCTCGGCGTGGCCATACATGCGGCTGTCCTCTTCGACGATCTGCGCGTCCACGAGCTCTTCGTTCTTCTCGTCCATCCGTCTCATTCCTCTCGGATTTTAGGCATCCCAGGCGTCGCGGCCGCGCAGTGCGCGCAGGCCGATGTCGTGACGCAGGGTCTTGCCCTCAAAATCAATCTTCTCGCAGGCCTCGTAGGCAAGGTTGCGGGCGTTCTCAAACGTATCGCCCAGCGCGGTCACGGCAAGCACACGGCCGCCGTTGGTCACGAGCTGACCGTCCACCACGGCGGTGCCGGCATGGTACACGGTCACGTTCTCCATGGCCTCGGCGTCGGCGATGCCGGTGATGACTTTGCCCTTCTCGTAGCTGCCGGGGTAGCCCGCGCTCGTCAGGACAACAGCCACGGCCCACTCGTCACGCCAGTCGAGCTCAATCTGATCAAGCTCGCAGTTGGCGCAGGCGAGCATAACCTCGACCAGGTCGTTCTTAAGGCGCGGGAGCACGACCTGCGTCTCGGGATCACCAAAGCGGGCGTTGAACTCCAGCACCTTGGGGCCGGCGGGGGTGAGCATAAAGCCGCCATACAGGCAGCCGCGGTAGTCGATGCCCTCGGCAGCAAGCTCGGCCACGGTCTGCTCCATGACCTTCACCATGGTGGCGTGCTCCTCGTCGGTCACGATGGGCACCGGGCTGTAGACGCCCATGCCACCGGTGTTGGGGCCAAGGTCGCCCTCGAGCGCACGCTTGTGATCCTGCGAGGTGGCCATGGGGCGCACGGTCTTGCCGTCGGTAAAGGCCAGCAGCGAGCACTCGGGGCCGGTCAGCATCTCCTCGATGACCACAGTATTGCCGGCATCACCAAAGGTGCCGCCAAAACACTCACGCACGGCCTCCTCGGCCTGCGCAAGCTCAGTCGCCACGATAACGCCCTTGCCTGCGGCCAGGCCGTCTGCCTTCACGACCAGCGGGGCGCCCTGCTCGCGCACGTAGGCGAGAGCTGAAGCCTCGTCGGTGAACGAGCCGTAGGCGGCCGTCGGAATGCCGGCACGCTCCATGAGCTGCTTGGAGAACAGCTTGGAGCCCTCCATCTGAGCGCCCTCGGCACCCGGGCCAAAGCAGGGAATGCCCGCCGCGCGCACGGCATCGGCAACGCCCGCCACGAGCGGAGCCTCGGGGCCAATCACCACGAGTCCGCATCCGTGGCTCTGGGCAAACGCCGCCACGGCCGCAGGATCGCAATCGTCGAGAACCACGTTCTCGCCGCAGCTCGCGGTGCCGCCGTTACCCGGCGCAATGTAGAGCTTGCCGGCGCGCGGTGATGCTGCGAGCTTAGCTGCCAAAGCATGCTCGCGGCCGCCGCTGCCCAACAACAGGATGTCGATGGTTTGAGTGTCCGCCTTCAAGGGTGCCTCCTCTATGGATTAGCGGCCCGCTCCGCGCGAGCCCTTTGCAAGCAAATATACCCCTCAGCCGCCCGTCCGGGCTGCAAAGGGGTATATCGCAATAACCGAATAGTGCCGATTACTTCCAGAATCGGTTGATGATCTGCTCGCGACCGGCGCCGACGCCAATGAACGTCACGCGGGTGTGTGCCAGATCCTCGATAAATGCCACGTAGTCCTGAGCCTCCTGCGGCAGCTCGTCAAAGCTGCGGCAGCCGGTGATGTCGCACTTCCAGCCCGGGAGCTCCTCGTAGATGGGCTTGGCGTGCTCAAAGCGCACCTGATGCTCGGGCACGCTCGTGTAACGCTCGCCGTCGACGTCGTAGGCAACGCACACCTTGACGGTATCGAAGGCCGAAAGCACGTCGAGCTTGGTCATGGCGATATCGGTGAGGCCGTTGACACGCGAGGCGTAGTTGGCGATGGGGCCATCGAACCAACCGCAGCGACGGCGACGGCCGGTGGTCACGCCGTACTCATAGCCCTCCTCGGTCAGCGTATGGCCGGCCTCGGACTCATAGGAAAGCTCGGTGGGCATGGGGCCCGAACCGACGCGGGTGATATAGGCCTTCATGACGCCCAGCACGCGGTCGACATTCTTCATACCGACGCCAGAGCCGGTGATGGCGCCGCCGGCGGTGCAGTTGGAAGACGTCACGTACGGATAGGTGCCGTGGTCGATGTCGAGCAGCGTCGCCTGGGCGCCCTCGAACAGCAGGTCCTTGCCCTCGTCGATCATGTTGTTGAGCAGCAGGCTCGTCTCGGTGATGTAGGGGCGCAGGCGCTCGGCCATGGGCAGGTACTCGTCGCAGATCTGGTCCACGGTGTAGGTGGGCAGGTGGTAGATGAGCTCGAGCTCGGGATTCACGCGGGCAAGAGTGGTCTCCAGCTTGTCGCGGAACAGCGCCTCGTCCAGCATGTCCTGCATGCGCAGGCCGATGCGGGCCATCTTGTCCTGGTAGCACGGACCGATGCCGCGCTTGGTGGTACCAATGTTCTTCTTGCCGAGCTTCTGCTCAAAAGCACCATCCAGATCGATATGGTACGGCATGATGATGTGCGCGTTGCCACTGATCTTGAGGTTCTTGGTGGTGATACCGTCGGCCTCGAACATGTCGATCTCCTCAAGGACAACCTTGGGGTTGACGACGCAGCCGTTACCGATCACCGACATATGGTCGGAATACATGATGCCGGAGGGCACCTGGTGCAGGCCGTACTTCTTGCCGTTGACGACGATGGTGTGGCCGGCGTTATTACCGCCCGAATAGCGCACGACGGCATCGAAGTCGCCGGCGACCAGGTCGCAGATCTTACCCTTGCCCTCATCGCCCCACTGGGCACCGACCAAAACGGTTGACGGCATGTTTACTCCTTACATTCATGGACTGTCTACGCGCCACACCGGCACGCAGAAGCACAAAACATTCCCAGTATACCCGTGCAACGGGCGCCTGTCCTACTCCTCGGTATGCGCCCCATCAAGCTCATAGAACTTGGTGGATGCCGGCAGGAACATCAGGTCGACGTCACCGATCGGGCCCGAACGGTTCTTGGCCACGACGATACGCGTAACGCCCTCGTCGGGTCGATCGTCACGCGAGGCCTCGGCCTCATCGGCGGAGCGATCCAAGAACATAACGATGTCGGCGTCCTGCTCGATGGAGCCCGATTCACGCAGGTCGGACAGCTGCGGGCGTTTGCCGGTACGGGACTCGACCTGACGCGACAGCTGCGACAGTGCAATGAGCGGGATCTTGAGCTCCTTGGCCATGATCTTTAAACCACGCGACATCTCGGAGACCTCGACGGTACGGCTCTCGGAGCGACGTCCCGGCGGAGGACTCACCAGCTGCAGGTAGTCCAGGATAATGATGGCCTTCTCCTTGTTGTGGAGCATGCGGCGGCTCTTGGCGCGAATCTCGGTCACCGTGGTGCCGGGCGTATCGTCAATCAGAATGTCGAGCTTAGACAAGGTCTGCGTGGCCTCGTTGATATTGGCCCACTGCTCGGGGCTAATGCGGCCCGTACGGAAGTCGCTGATCGAAATCATGGCGTAGGCACAAATCAGGCGCTGGGCAATTTCCTTGCCCGACATCTCCAGCGAAAAGAAGCCGACGGTATAGCCCGCAGCGGCGGCATTCAGCGCCAAGTTCAGAGCGAACGACGTCTTACCCACGGCAGGGCGGGCGCCGATAATGATGAGCTGGCCCTCGCGGAAACCCATAAGCATGCGGTCGAGCGACGGGAAGCCGGTGGGCACGCCCGCGGCCTGTCCACCGGCCTTACACACTTCCTCGGCCTCGTTATAGGCCTCGACCATAAACTCGGTCAGTGTCTTATAGCTCGACTTAACCTCGCGCGCCGTGACCTTGAGCAGCTTGCTCTCGGCCAGCTCCACGACCTCTTTGGTGTCGGTAGGGGCGTTATAGGCCAGGGCGTTGATCTCGTTGGTGGCACCGATCAGCTCGCGCAGCATCGAGTCGCGACGGACGATGGCGGCATGGTGCTGCCAGTTGACGAGCGACAGGGTCTGACCCATCAGCTCCAAAATGTAGGCCTCGCCGCCCACGGCATCGAGTTTGTTGATGCTGCGCAGGTAATCGATCAGCGAGATAGAGTCGATGGGAATGCGGCTGTTGTACATATCGACCATCGCGGTGTAGATGGTCTTATGAATGGGCCGGTAGAAGTCATCGGGCTGCAGCTCGACCTGGGCCTCCTCGACCACCTCGGGCGACAGCAGCATGGCGGCCAGTACATTGGCCTCTGCATCTTGGTTTTGAGGGAGACCCAACTTGGAGCCACGGTCCTCGACCGTCAGCCCCATCTCCCTTTCGTCATATGCCATGAGCATCCTCATTCATATCGCATGCGAGCATCCATAGTATCAGCCACGGTCCCAAAACGGGCCGCGCCCCGGCAATCATCACCGAACGAAACGGATGAACGGTCCCGTATATAGGACTTCGACGCAACGTTCACCATGACACTCACTCAGCGCAAAAAAAACAAAAGGGCGCCCTGGTCTCCCAGAGCGCCCTTCTTAGAACAAGATTGTTGCGTTGCAGCAAATGCTACTCGGCAGCAGCCTCAGTCTCGACCTCGGCGGTCTCGGCCTCGGCGACCTCAGCGGTCTCCTCAGCCTCAGCCTCGGCAGCGAGCTCCTCGGCGGTAACGCCAACGAGAACGACAACCTCGGCCTTGATCTCGCGGTACAGCGAGATGGCAACGGTGTGGGCACCGGCAACCTTGATGGGCTTACCGAGCTCGACGCGCTTGCGGTCGATGTCCATACCGAGCTGAGCCTTGATGGCGTCAGCGATCATAGCGGCGGTAACGGAGCCAAAGAGGATGCCCTCGTCGCCGACCTTGACGTCAACGGTGACCGTCTTGCCCTCGAAGGCAGCCTTGGTCTCGTTGGCGGTAGCCAGACGGACGGCCTCGCGCTTGGCGATGTTGTTGCGACGCTCGTCAAGCTGCTTGAGGTTGCCCTTGGTGGCGGCAACAGCGAGCTTCTTGGGGAACAGGAAGTTCTCAGCGTAACCCTGAGCGACCTCTACGACGTCACCCTCGCCGCCCTTGCCCTTGATCTCATCGAGAAGAATAACCTTCATGATGCGTCTCCCTTCTTAGCCGCGGTCGCGGTTGCCACGAGAGGAAACCACGGGGACGGTGTACGGCAGGAGAGCCATCTCGCGGGCGCGCTTGATGGCGTTGGCGATGTCATGCTGATGCTGCGTGCAAGCGCCAGTGACGCGACGAGGCTTGATCTTGCCACGGTCGGTCATGTACTTACGGAGAAGCTGAGTGTCCTTATAGTCGATGAACTCAGTGTTCTCCTTGCAGAACTGGCAGTACTTACGACGCGGCTGACGTGCAGAAAAATCATTAGCCATGTCAAAATACCTTTCATTTGGCAACTTCGGCGAACCGAAGCCGCCTCTCACTCAAAAATAGGTGAACAGCCCTTAAAACGGGATGTCCTCATCGTAGACGTCGACCGCGGGCGGCGTAGCCACCGGTGCGGCAGGACGTGCTGCGGGCGCGGGAGCTGCGGGGGCGTAACCGCCCTGATCGTAGCCACCCTGGCCACCACGGGAGCTCATAAACTCGATCTCATCGACGATGACCTCAAGCTTGCTCCGGCGCTGGCCGTCGCGCTCCCAAGAGCTGTAGCGCAGCTTGCCCTCGATCGCGACCTTGTTTCCCTTTGCCAGGAAACGGCTCACGGCCTCGGCGCGCGTGCCGAACATAGTGCAGTCGACAAAGTTGGGATAGTCCTCCCACTCGCCAGTCTGCGGGTTGCGGCGACGATCGTTCACGGCGACGCCGAAGGACAGAACCTGGGTTCCGCCGGCGGTGGCGCGCAGCTCGGGATCACGCGTGAGGTTACCGGTGATGTTCACTCGATTGATGCTCATAACTCACTACTTCCTCTTGGGGCACAAGCCCAGTCCAAAACGACAGTCTTACTCCTGGTCGTCGCGACGGACGATCATGTGGCGGACCACAGCGTCGGTGATGCGCAGGACGCGATCAAGCTCGGCGATCTGGGTAGGATCTGCGTGGAAGTTGATGAGGGTGTAGTCACCATCGGTGAGGTCGTTGATCTCGTAGGCGAGCTTGCGCTTGCCCCACTCGTCAACGGAGTCGACCTTGCCAGCGCCCTCAGCGATCGTGGTATCGATACGCTTCATAACAGCGAGACGAGTCTCGGGGTCGAGCGACGGGTCAACAAAGAACAGCAGTTCATAAGCCTTCATATTGTCACCTCCTCTGGGCAAATGTGGCTTCAGGTCGTGAAGGTGCGCCTGAAGCAGGAAAAGACTTGGTAATAATATCTTTCAACCTCCCAGGCTGCAAGAATATGCAGCTACAACCTCATGACCTCCACATATGTCCATACTCACACGGCACTTCATGCGTCTTCCAACCAAATGCTGACCAAATGCTTGACGAATCCGTGGACAAGATACGGCGCTGCGGGGACAAACTGAGCCAAGCCGCAGGTCAGCGAGCGCATGGTTGTGGTCGCGAAATACATACCAGTGGTTCACAACACCGCTTAAAGATTTTTAAAATTGCCGCCACGGCGTTTATAAATACCCATTTTGAACAATTTGCCGCATGCAACCCTGCTGGTCAGAGCCCGTTTTTGCCCTCCTAGATCCCGTCACGAAGCCAAACGTTTCAAAAAATGCCAACTTTTCTGTTTGCACTTTGCGATTCCTCGTGTATACTGACTTTCGCATTTAACGGAGAGTTGTCCGAGTGGCCGAAGGAGCACGATTGGAAATCGTGTAGGCGTCAAAAGCGTCTCCAGGGTTCAAATCCCTGACTCTCCGCCAGTTAATTCCAAAGCAGGCCTTCGAGCCTGCTTTGTTTTTACCCCACGCGGAGGGGTGGCAGAGTGGTTGAATGCGGCGGTCTCGAAAACCGTTTGGCCTGTATAAGGTCACGAGGGTTCGAATCCCTCCTCCTCCGCCATTTTGGTTGAGAAAGCTCCCGGGAATGGGGGCTTTTTTGTTATCGAAATACGTCTCGATCCCACGCTTCCCCAAACATGTACGTCACCCTCCAAAACCGACATTTTTCGACATCTTTGAAGGCTGACGTACACGTTTGGATTGAGCTCACGGGAGTGGCACTATTCGGAAGGTGCCTCTTCGTCTCGCATGCCTTTCCAGTTGCGGATAAGCGCCTTGCGTAGTTCGTTTTGCTCTCGCTGGTACCCGGTGTCGGTACAGCGAGGCATGCCGAGTGCTTCGCGAATGTTGTTCATGGCGCGGTGAAAGGCGAGCTGGCTACCGAACTGAGCCGAAGTGAGCGTAACGATTCGATATCCCATTTGGGAGAGAACGGCCTCTCGCTCCGCATCTGCTCCCTTGCGCTCGAACTCATCGTGAAAGCCACCCTTATATTCGATACCGAGCTCCTTGCGCTTGTAGGTAACGAGCGCATCGATTTTGAGTGTTCGAGCTTTGGCGCAATGCCAGAGACGTTGAGGGATCTCGAGCGGCTTGTTGAGTTCGATACCTCGGATGCCAACGCCGCCGTCGCTTACTGGGAGCGAGAGGGCGATTGCCGAAGCGGTCTCCATAGGCGAGGCCGAGCGATTGTAGATGTGCCTGAGCGCGAGCCGTGCACGTGTGGCACCGGGTTTGCCGGGGTGCCGATCGAGCAGTTCGGTTATTTCATCCTTGGAGGTGGTGGCTGGTTGCTCGGTATAAGGGTCGGCGGGATTGAGCCCTATGCGATAATCGCCGCAAACTTCATAGCCATATTCGAGGTATTCGATCCTATCCATCCACTCGGCAGCGAGCACGAAGGTGAAGGCTTCGTCGGTGATGAAGATTCCGGGCGTCAACTCGTCAATATGCTCGTAGGGAAGATTTTGTCCAAGAATGTGGCAAATGACGCCTTTGGTGCGAATTCGCTCGAATTCGAATACAACCGAGATATCGATAGTTTTGAGCATATCGGACGGAATGCCGCAGTCGGTAAGGGCCTGTCGTATGCGCGCAACGCGTTGCTGGGTGGAGATGTCTCGTACGCCTATCTGGTAGTCGTGCCGCGCAAGAGACTGAACCAAATTCTGGGGCGCATGATGGACAAGCCATGCGGTTTTATGCGAAATGAGAACAGGAGTATCCATTGAGGGCCTCTCGCTCTGAGCCGGTATCCAACTCTTATGTCCGTTGAAGTGGGGGAATATACCGGATGTGAGTAAATTAACTCACTCATGCTGTGAGCTCAATCCAAACATGTACGCCAGCCTCCAAAGATGTCAAAAAATGTCGTTTTTGGAGGGTGACGTACATGTTTTGGATCCCTGGCATTCCAGCAGCGCCACGCCCGCGCCCAGTCCCGACCGTTTGCCGAGCAATAGGGTCGCAATCGGCGCCGAACATGTACTATGTACGGGCATTGTCCAAACCCGTAACTCAAAGGACCCCATCTTGCCCGTCGTCGCCGCTATAACCGTTACCTCACATGCCTCGGATGCCATGGTCGCTATCCCCTTTTGGCTCGAGATGTTCGCCGTTGTCGCTGCATCGATCTCGGGTGTGCTGGTTGCGCGCGAACACAAGCTCGACCTGGTGGGCGCGGTCGCGCTCGCGGTGGTCTGCGGTCTGGGCGGCGGTCTTTTGCGCGATATGACACTCCAGGTCGGCAACGTCTACATCCTCAACCAGCCAATGGCGCTGCCGCTCTCCATCGCCACGGCGGCCATCATCTACATCTTCCCGGCAATCGTCGATAAACCAGAGAAACTCATCCCATTGCTCGACATCATCTCGGTCGGCATCTACGCCGCCACCGGAGCGGACAAAGCACTGGTTTATGGCTTTGCGCCGGCCGTATGCATCATGATGGGCTTCTTCACCGCGGTGGGTGGCGGCATGTTGCGCGACGGCTTTATGGGCGTGGTTCCGGGCATTTTCCAACGTACTAACTTTTATGCCATCGCCGCCATCGCCGGATCGACAAGCTATGTGTGTCTCGTTATGAGCGGCATCATGAGCAATGTCGCCGCGCTGGTCGTATGCGTCGCGGTGACCATGGGCCTGCGCTGGCTCTCGCTGCGCTTTGACATCAAAAGTCCCACCGAGGAAGACATCGCGCGCTTCTTGCATCGCAAAAAGTAGACAGCGCGGCACGACCCTTCGAAATGCAACCGAGAGGTTCTTTTAGAGCGCGCGCACGTTGGGTACCCTGTTAGATATATGCCGAGTATCTAACGAAGGATTCACTATGCCTTGCAACCTAGAACCGTCGACCAAGCGCCGCAAAGCGCGGGTCCATATCGCCCTTCTATTCGCACTGATTGCGCTTGCGCTGACCGCGCTTCCCAAGACGTCGTTCGCCGGCACAGACACCGCGGGCAACGTGCTCGCAACCGAAGTTGACTCAAATCCGTCTGGCGTCGAAGGCGACCTGTACTGGGCCGGCCAGAGCCTTAACCTAGACGACGCCTCCATCGGCCGCGATATTATCGCGGCAGGCGAGAGCTTGTCGATTCGCAACTGCACCGTAGGCGGAGCCGTTCGCCTGGCGGCGCGCACCATCGATATCTCCAAAACCGCAATCGATGGCAGCGTGACGGTAGCCGGTCAGCATGTCGTGCTCAACACCGGTAGCACCGCCAACTGTTTTTACGCGATGGGCGAGACGGTTGCCCTGCGCGGCTATGCCAAGTCGGCAGCGCTCGCAGGCGACACCGTGACCATCGATGGCGCTGTCGACGGCGATGTCGAGGTTTGGGCCGATAAGCTCGTCTTGGGCAAGAACGCCCGCATTACCGGCACCGTGAACGCGCATGTTTCCGAGGAGCCCGAGCGCGCCGCAGGAGCCGAGGTCGGCGCACTCAAGATCGACCGCACCGAGAACGAAGATACTTCCACCCTTAACGATGTCATCGGCGGCATCGTGGCCGCAGCACTCTCGACCTGCTTTATCGCCCTGTTGCTCGAGCTCGTCTTTCCGCGCGCGACCGCCAGCGCCGCCGGCATGCTTCACCATCGCCCCACGCCCCTGTGGGTAAGCGGTCTTCTGGGTACGGTAGCCATTGTCCCTGCCGTATTGTTGCTGATTATCTCGATTGCCGGCCTGTCGCTTGCCGGAGCCCTCATGTGCGCCGTGATCGGCGTCGCGCTGGTCTCCACCGCCTTTGCGGGCTGCGCGATCGCCCGCATGGTCGGACACAACCAGAACCGCTACGCCATGGCAGCTGTCGGCGGTGTGGCCGCAGGCGCCCTCACAGGACTTCCCCTCATCGGCGACTTCATCAGCGGCGTTGCCTTTGTCTTTATGCTCGGCTACGTTATCCAGATCATCTGGCGCAACGCCCACCTCAAGCCGCAGCAGGCCGCCAACACCCCGGGCCTTCCCTCCGCCTAGCCGCTAACCACCACAAAAGGGCCAGGCACCTTTGTGGTGGTGCAAAGCATCCTGACCCCATTGCACCAAAAAGGGCGCCGACCATTGCGGTCGACGCCCTTTCTTATTGGCGGTTATAAGTCCCAGCGCTTATTTGTTGACCTGGCCGGCACGGACGGCAGCCTTCTTGCGGTCGGTGGCGTTGAGCAGACGCTTGCGCAGGCGGATGTTCTTGGGAGTAATCTCGACCAGCTCGTCGTCAGCGATGTACTCCAGCGCCTCCTCCAGCGAGAAGGTGCGAGGCGGCACCAGCTGGACGGAGATGTCGGAGGTCGAGGAACGCTGGTTGCCCAGGTTCTTGGTGCGGGCGATGTTGACGACCATGTCGCCTGCCTTGCTGCGCTCGCCCACGATCATGCCCTCGTAGCACTCGGTGCCCGGCTCAACAAACAGCTGGCCGCGCTCCTGCAGCGTACCCAGAGCGTAGGCAACGGCCTTCTCGGTGGTCATGGAGATCATGGCGCCGTTCTGGCGGTTACCGATCTCGCCGGCGTAAGGACCATACTCCAGGAAGGTGTGGTAGAACACGCCCTCGCCGTGAGTGACGTTCATGATGCGGTTCTTAAGACCCATGATGCCGCGGGTCGGGATCTTAAACTCAAGGTGCGTCACGATGCCCGAGGTGTCCATGCTCGTCATGATGCCACCGGAGGTGCCGAAGACCTCGACGACCTTGCCCGAGTACTCGTCCGGGCACTCAACGACGGCCTGCTCGACGGGCTCCAGCTTGTTACCGTTCTCGTCCTTCTTAAACAGAACGCGGGGACGACCGACCTGGAACTCAAAGCCCTCGCGGCGCATGGACTCCATCAGAACGGACAGGTGCAGAATGCCGCGGCCCGAGACCTCGACGCCGCTCTTGTCCTCGAGCTCCTCGATCTTCATGGTCACGTTGTTCTCGGCCTCGTTGAACAGGCGCTCCTTGAGCTGACGGGCACCCACGATGTCGCCGTCACGGCCGACGAGCGGGGAGGTCGAAGCCTCAAAGACGATGGACAGGGTCGGAGGATCGATCTCGATGGGCTCGAGCTCGACGGGGTTCTCGGGGTCGGTGTAGACATCGCCGATATCGGTGCGGTCAATGCCCACGACAGCGGCGATATCGCCGGCGCCGACTTCCTGGCACTCGGTGCGGCCCAGGTAGTCGAAGGTAAAGAGCTGCTTGACGGTAGCGGTGGCGCTGGAGCCGTCGTTCTTCACAACCAGAATCTGGTCGCCCTGATGGATGGCGCCGGAGTACACGCGACCGATACCGATGCGGCCGACAAAGTTGGAGTGGTCGATGGTCACGCATTGCATGGCCAGCGGGGCATTCTCGTCAACCTCGGGTGCGGGCATGTCGTCGATAATCATGTCGAGCAGCGGATACATGTCCATGTTGCCGTCGTTGGGGTCAAGGCGGGCAAAGCCATTCATGGCGCTGGCGTAGACCACGTGCTCCATGGCGAACTCAAGCTGGTCGTCGGTGGCGCCCAAGTCGGCCATAAGGTCCAGGCAGTCGTTGTAGGCCTTCTCGGGGTTGGCGCCCGGACGGTCGATCTTGTTGATGACGATCATGATCTTGAGGCCGGTGTCGATAGCATGACGCAGCACGAAGCGGGTCTGGGGCATGGGACCCTCAAAGGCATCGACCAGCAGCAGGGCGCCGTCGGCCATACGCAGCACGCGCTCGACCTCGCCGCCAAAGTCGGCGTGGCCCGGGGTGTCGATGACGTTGATCTTGACGTCCTTGTACTCGATAGAGATGTTCTTGGCGAGAATCGTGATGCCGCGCTCGCGCTCCTGGTCGTTAGAGTCCAGGACGCGGTCCTCGACCTGCTGGTTGGCACGGAAGGCGTCCGTGGCACGCAGGAGCTTATCAACCATCGTCGTCTTGCCGTGGTCGACGTGGGCGATGATGGCGATGTTCCTCAGATTGTCTACGCGCATGTAGTTCCCCTATCTTCTATCCATATACAAACGGCACGCGTATGCGACCCACCCAGCAATGCAACGCTCGGCGGGAATATTGAGCCTTTTACCGAAAACTCGTTTATTTTAGCGATTTTAGATGAGAGGGGTTTCCTCACCTGCAGGTTCAGGGTCGCTCCACATAAAACCATCGCCGGCGCCCATGCCCTCATACAGCACATATGCCGAAAAGCCGCTCTCGAGCGTCGTCTCAAAGAAGCTCACGAGTAGAGCGTCATGGTAGCCGCCGTCAATCTCGACACAGCCGGTATAGCCGATGGCATAGCGGGCGATACGGCCCAAGCCCTCGTCCTTAAGGCCCATCTTGTGCTCGGAGATAAAGTTGGTGGCAGCCTCCAGGCATGCCTCCTCGCCATCCTCGTCGAGCGCGGCCAGATAGCGGTTGGAAGCAGCGTCCTCGATCGCCACGACTACGCCCGGATTCTCGCCGGCGGCAAGGTCGTCCAAGAACGCACCAATCAGGTCACACACCATGGCGTCGAGCTCGGCGGAGACGTTACCGGCGTCCTGCATATCCTGTGCCATCTCTAGACCTTCCCATCGAATCCGGCGTCGTTACAGTTCTTGTGCCTCGGCAGCGATCTTGGCGGCAGCGTCGCGGGCGCGCGTCATATCCATCGCGCGCTTGTCGAGTACCTTGATCTGGTTGGTCAGCATTACTGCATCGACCACACCCCAGATTACCAAGCCTGTTGAAATCGAAAACCCAAGCGCACCAACTGTACCACGAAGACGAGAACAGATTGCCGCGACAAGGGCGGAGATGATAACCATCTTGATATAGGAGCCGCGGCGCTCGCGAAGCGTGCGGGCCTGCGTCACATAGGCGATGCGAGCCGCCTCGGATGCCTCCGAGCGCATTTGGGCTTCACGCGATATGGCGGCCGCTTCAGCCGATACGCGGGTACCCATCAGCGACCTCTCCGCTCGCGTGCCAGACATTTAGAAATCATCGGGGGAGAGCGTATGGACGAACTCGTCGAACTTCTCGAACTCCTGCTCGTCGTCAACTTCCTCCGCATGGGCAGAAACGGTGCCCAGGCGATTCATGATGTCGTCTTCAACGAACATGGGGGCATTACTGCGTACGGCAAGGGCAATGGCGTCACTGGGGCGGGCGTCAATCCTGCGCTCGTCACCATCGATCAGCACGACAATCACCGCATAGAACACCGGCGGCTCGGCACGAACGATCTCGATGCGCTCGAGCTTGGCGCCCAGGGCATCGACAGTGTCAAGCAGCAGGTCGTGCGTGATCGGGCGCTCGGCGCGACCGCTATCGATGCCACGGCTAATGGCCGCGGCCTCAAACGAGCCGGTCTGAATGGAAAGCGAACGCAGGGGTGCCGTCGAATCCGACTTGCCGCAGCGCTCGCGAAGCACGATAAGCGATGGCACGGGACCGGCGGCCATGACGATGGTCTCTATGTCGACACGAACCATGGAACACCTCCGGTACGTAGCGGTTAACACGCGGCAGGGTCGCCGCATTGAATAGCTATACTACCCAATCTTTCGCCCAGCACACAAAATCAAAGTAGTTAATTTGGGACGGGGCTATTTTGACTACTTTTGTTGGATAAGAAAAAAGCCCCGAGGCAATGCCCCAGGGCTCTTAACGTTTTGATGGTGGACCTGACAAGATTCGAACTTGTGACCTCCCGGTTATCAGCCGGACGCTCTAACCAACTGAGCTACAGGTCCATCATGGTGGAGGTTAGGGGGATCGAACCCCTGACCTCAGGCTTGCAAAGCCCGCGCTCTCCCAGCTGAGCTAAACCCCCACGGAGAAAGTAATAAACACCCCAGCGGCGACTCGGCTCTCGCTGGGGTGTTTATTGCGAAAGAAAGTGGTGGACCTGACAAGATTCGAACTTGTGACCTCCCGGTTATCAGCCGGACGCTCTAACCAACTGAGCTACAGGTCCATCGCGCAAGGGATATATTAGACGAGTCGTTACGCGCGCGTCAACAACTTTTTTGAAAAACTTTGGATGGTGTTCGCCCCGGTCGCACGGCGGCATGTGAAGTCGCCTGCTCGGACAGTTCCGCACGAGCCAGAGAGCACATTAAGTGCTCTCTGGCTCGTGCGGAACTCGCGATCGACTTCACATGCCGCCGTGCGACCGGGGCGAACGCGAGTCCCAAGATTGTCAAAAAAGCGGTCGGCGCGCAGGTGCGCCGACCGCCGATATATGGGGTCTGATATTTTCTATCAGCTAGTTCCTCTTACTCGTCGAGGAGATCTTCTGGCATGTCGTCGCCGTCGCCTAGATCGACAGGAGTTTCTTCAGGGGCAGAGCCGTCTTCTGTGGCTTCGCCTTCGGGCTTCTCTTTGGCGGCTGTCATGCGGGCTACGGCGCAGATGCGGTCGTTATCGTCGACGGTCATCATCTTGACGCCCTGGGTGGCACGACCGGTTTGGCTGATCTCGTCGGTCTTGACGCGAATGACCGTCGCGCCCTCCGTCACGATGAACAGCTCATGCTGCGGACCCACCGTCTTCATGGCTGCGAGGTTACCCTTGCGCTCGGTCATCTGGATGGTGTAGACACCCTGACCGCCGCGGTTCTGCTCCGGGTAATCCGAGACCGGCGTGCGCTTGCCGTAGCCGCGCTCGGTAATGACGAACAGGTCGCCGTTACCGTTGGTAATCTCCATACCAAGAACGCTCACGCCTTCCTTCATGCTAATGCCGCGGACGCCGCTGGTATCGCGACCGGTAGCGCGCACCTGGTCCTCGGGGAACATAATCGCCTTGCCCGCGGTGGTTGCCATGATGATCTTGTCACCCTCACGCACGCGGCGTACAGCGAGCAGCGCGTCGTCGTCCCTCAGGTTGATGGCGATCAGGCCGTCGCGGCGGCTACGGTCGTAGGCGCTCATCACGGTCTTCTTGACCATGCCGCTCTTGGTGGCAAACATCAGGTACTCGTCGGCGGGGAACTCGCGGCAGCTGATGACGCTCGCGATCTTCTCGCCCTCCTCGAAAGGCAGCAAGTTGACGATCGCGGTGCCGCGCGCCTGGCGCGTGCCAAACGGCAGCTCGTGTACCTTCAGGCGATAGACCTTGCCCTTGCTCGAGAAGAACAGCACGTACTCGTGCGTGGATGCGATAAACATCTCGTCGATAACGTCGTCCTCTTTGAGGTTGACGCCCGACACGCCCTTGCCGCCGCGCTTTTGGGCACGGTAGGCAGCCACCGGGATGCGCTTGACATAACCGGTGTGGGTGATGGTCACGACCATGTCCTCGTCGGCAATCAAATCTTCGACGTCCAGGTCCTTCTCGACGTGGCTAATCTCGGTGCGACGCTTGTCGCCGAACTTCTTGGAAATCTCGCGCATCTCTTCCTTGATGACGCCCAGGATTTTCTCCTCGTGCGCCAACAGGTCCTCGTAGTAGGCGATGGCGCGGCGCAAGCCGTCCAGCTCTTCCTGAATCTTGTCGCGCTCCAGGCCGGTCAGGCGGCGCAGCTTCATCTCGAGGATGGCCGTGGTCTGCTCGGGCGTAAAGCCAAAGCGCTCGATCAGGCGGCTGCTGGCCTCAGAGTCGGTCTGCGAGGAGCGGATGATGCTGATGACCTCGTCGATATGGTCGAGAGCCATCAGGTAGCCCTCGAGGATATGGGCACGCGCCTGGGCCTTCTTGAGATCAAAGCGGGTGCGGCGGGTGACGACGTCGACTTGGTGGTCGATGTAGTGTTGCAGCATCTCGCGCAGGCTCAGGCATTTGGGAACGCCGTTGACAAGCGCCAGGTTGTTGGCGCCAAAGGTCGTCTGCAGCGAGGTGTACTTGTACAGGTTGTTGAGCACGACCTGCGGGATGACGCCCTTCTTGAGTTCGATGACCAGACGGATACCCTTCTGGTTGGACTCATCGCGCATATCCGAGATACCCTCGATGCGCTTGTCGTTGACGAGCTGGGCGATCTTCTCCTGCAGGGTGCCCTTGTTGACCATGTAGGGAATCTCGGTAAAGACCAGGCGGCTACGGCCGGTCTTGGTGGACTCCACATGAGCCTTGGCGCGCACGGTGATGGAGCCGCGGCCGGTCTCGTAGCTCTGCCTAATGCCGGCACTGCCCATGATGATGGCACCGGTGGGGAAGTCCGGACCGGGCATGATCTGCATGAGCTCGTCGACGGTGGCGTCGGGGTTGTCGATCAGGTAGCAGGTGGCCTCGATCGCCTCGGTGAGGTTATGCGGGGCGATGTTGGTGGCCATGCCGACGGCGATGCCCTGGCTGCCGTTGACCAGCAGGTTGGGGAAGCGCGCGGGCAGTGCCACGGGCTCGGCGAGCGACTCGTCGTAGTTGGGCTGCCAGTCGACGGTGTCCTTCTGCAGGTCACGCAGGAGCTCCATGGCGGGCTTAGCCAGGCGGCTCTCGGTGTAACGCATGGCGGCGGCGCCGTCGCCGTCGATGTTGCCGAAGTTGCCGTGACCGTCGATGAGCGGCGTGCGCATGGAGAACCACTGTGCCAGGCGGACCATGGCCTCATAGACCGCGTAGTCGCCGTGCGGATGGTACTTACCGATAACTTCGCCGACCGTCCAGGCCGACTTCTTGTGCGGACGGTTGGGGTAGATGCCGCTCTCGTTCATTGCGTACAAGATGCGACGGTGCACCGGCTTTAAGCCATCGCGCACGTCCGGCAGGGCGCGCGCCGTGATGACCGACATCGAGTACTCGATGAACGACTGCTTCATCTCACGGCCAAACTCCGAAATCTGGAGCTGGCCGCCATTTATATCCTCGCCGGCCGAGGCGCCACGGTCGACTTCGCCAAAGCTCTCCTCGAGCTCGGCGTCGTCGTCCTCTTCCTCATCATCATCGGCATCGGGGTTATAGGCGTCCGGATCGCCGTCCTCACCCTGCTCGGCGCGGGCAAGCAGGCGTTTCAGATCATCGGGCATGCCGGCGTCGCCGGCATCGTCCATACCCTCATTGTTGTTGATATCGTCTGCCACGTTACCTCCTCATGGTTTGCGTGGTTCAAATCAGATAGTCCCCGTCCCCGTCGCTAGGACGGAGACGGCTTTTCCAGGTGCCGCAGATTCGCTCGAAAGAGGAGGGAAGCGTACTTGGGTACGCGACCGACGATTGAGGGCGAAGGTGCGGTGGCTGGGAAAGCCGAACAGGTTAGGCATCTAAGAATCGTGCGTCGTGGGCATGCTTCTCGATGTACTCGCGGCGATAGCCGACCTCGGAACCCATCAGTTCGCGCACGGCGCGGTCCGCCACCACGGCGTCCTCGATCGACACGCGCTGCAGAATGCGGGTCTTGGGGTCCATCGTCGTCGAGGCAAGCTGTTTGGGGTCCATCTCGCCCAGGCCCTTGTAGCGCTGGACGGTGTAGCCCTTGCGCTTCTTAGTGATCTTGCCATCCTTGGCCTTGCCGTCCTCGTCGTTGTCGTCGGGGTTCAGCCCCAGGCTCTGGATGGTGTCGCGCAGGATCTCGTCTTCGGGCTGGCGGCCGTTGGGATACACGTAGTGAATCTTGTTGCGCACCTTGATGCCAAAGATGGGCGGGCACGCGACGTACACGTAGCCGGCGTCAATCAGCGGGCGCATGTACTTGTAGAAAAACGTCAGCAGCAGGATGCGGATGTGCGCGCCGTCGACATCTGCATCGGTCATGATGATGATCTTGTGGTAGCGGGCCTTGGTAATATCAAAGTCGCCGCCGTCGCCGGCGCTCGTCGTGACGCCGCAGCCGATCGCGGTGATGAGTGACTGGATGGTGTCACTCGAGAACGCACGATGATCGCCCACGCGCTCGACGTTCAAAATCTTGCCGCGCAGGGGCAGAATCGCCTGGATGTCTCGGCGACGGCCGTCCTTGGCCGAGCCGCCTGCCGAGTCGCCCTCTACGATGAAGAGCTCGGTGAGCTCGGCGTCGCGCACCGAACAGTCGGCGAGCTTGCCGGGCAGCGACGCCGTCTCGAGCAGGCTCTTGCGGCGGGTCGCCTCGCGCGCCTTGCGGGCGGCGTTGCGCGCCTTGCAGGCCTGCTGGGCCTTCTTGACGATCTCACGAGCGGGCTTGGGATGCTCCTCGAGGTAATCGGCAAGGCCGTCGGTCGCGATCTTGAGCGTCAGCGCGCGCATATAGGAACTGCCGAGCTTGGCCTTGGTCTGGCCCTCAAACTGCGGATCGGGCAGTTTGACCGAGATAACGGCCGACAGGCCCTCGCGCACATCATCGCCGGTCAGGTTGGCGTCTTTTTCCTTGAGCAGGTTCTGCTTGCGAGCGTAATCGTTAATCACGCGGGTGAGTGCGGTACGGAAGCCCTCGAGGTGCATGCCGCCCTCGGGGGTGTAGATGTCGTTGGCAAACGACATGACGTTCTCGCCGTAGCCGCTATTCCACTGCAAGGACACCTCGACCTCGCCCATCTTGGTCACGGGCGCATCCGGATCGGACTTGCCCTCAATATAGATGGGCTCCTTAAAGGCCTCGGGGACATCCTTGCCCTCGTTGAGGAACTTGACGAAGTCGATGATGCCGCCGGCATAGCAAAACTCCTCCACATGGGGAGTCGCCTCGCGCTCGTCGGTCAGCACGATCTTGAGGTTCTTGTTGAGGAATGCCGTCTCCTGCAGACGGTTGTGCAGCGTGTCGAAATCGTAGATGCAGGTCTCGAAGATCTCGTCGTCGGGCCAGAAGGTGACAGTGGTGCCCGTCGCCTCCGAAGTGCCCACGACCTCCATCTTCTTGACGGTCTTGCCGCGCGAAAACTCCATCTCGTAGATGTTGCCATCGCGGCATACCTGTACGACTACACGCTTGGACAGCGCGTTGACGACGGAGATGCCCACGCCGTGCAGGCCGCCCGAGACCTTGTAGGCCGAGTTATCGAACTTACCGCCGGCGTGCAGGATCGTCATGACGACCTCGAGCGTCGGGATCTTTTTGATAGGATGCTCGTCGACGGGGATGCCGCGCCCGTTGTCGACGACCGTGATGGAGTTGTCGGCGTGGACCGTCACCTGAATCTCGGTGCAGAAACCGGCCATGGCCTCGTCGACGGAGTTGTCAACGATCTCCCACACCAGGTGATGAAGACCGCTGGCGCTCGTCGAGCCAATGTACATGCCCGGGCGCTTACGAACGGCCTCGAGACCTTCGAGAATCTTAATCTCGCCGCCATCGTAATCGTTTTCGTTTGCCACACGTCCTCCTTCAGTTAAGAAAATGTGTACAGCCTTACTAGTTTATCGTAAAAAAATACCCTCGGGAACGAGGGTATTTGGCTCTACAAGGCCACCAGATGCGATTTAAGGCTCTTTTTTGCTCTGCACGCCCTTGGCCCACTCGGCACTGGCTCTCATGGCGTTCTCGAGGGCCTCGCGCAGTTTTTGGTCCTCGATGGGTGCCACTTGGTGCTCGATCTCGGCACGCTCGGACTCGCTGAGGTCGGCATGCGGAGCCGACGGACGCTCGGCCACGGCCGGACGCAGGCGCTCTTTGGCAGCGGGCGGCGTGTGGCCGGGGGCGGTCGTCTTGAACACCAGGCCGTCGACGTGCGCGCCGGCGCGCTCCATGCGCGCGCGGATAATCTCGCGCAAAAGGGTCATCTCCTGCGTCCATGAGGGCGAATCGAGGTACACCAGCAGTTCGTTGGACTCGGGCAGGTAGCGCAGGCCCGTCACATGGCGTCCCTCGCGCGTGCCCGAGCACACCGCATTCCAGGCGCGATAGACCGCACGAGATTCCTCCGCAGCCTCCATCTGCGCACGGCGTTCAGGTGTCGCGGCCGCCAGGATGCGCTGGCGCTCGGCATCCAAAAAGCCGCCAAAGGCAACCGTTCCGTTCTCGCGCTCGTAATTAGCACGTCTCACCCATGTTCACCACCTTGGCTCGATCAAGCAGGTCATCGGTAAAGTACCCCAGGTTGGTCGTGGTTATGACCGTCTGGATATCATCACCGATCAGCCGTAGAAAAGCACCGCGGCGCTCGCCGTCGAGCTCACTCATCACGTCGTCCAAAAGCAGCAGTGGAGCAGTACCCAGAACATCGCGAGCCACGGCCACCTCGGCCACCTTCCAGGACAGCACCAACGTTCGCTGCTGTCCTTGGCTGGCAAATGAACGGGCGGAGCGACCCGCCACGGTAAACTCGATCTCGTCGCGATGCGGTCCCACCAACGTCACGCCGCGGCGAATTTCCTCGTCGGCGTGCTCATCAAGGGCGGCCAGCATGCGCTCGTACGCCCAGCCCTTCAGCTCTTCGCGATCCTCGACCTGGGGCAAATCCCCCAGCGTGGACGCATAGGTCACGTTGGCGGCCTCACCGGACGCCACTTGCCCGTAGGCAGTGCGCACATGGCCCGCCAGCCGGTCGAGCAGGGCCAACCGGTGCACGAGCAGAGCCGAGCCCGCGCGGGCAATCGAATCGTTCCAGGCGCCGAGCATCTCGCGGCAGCACCAGGTCTCCTTGAGCAGGGCATTGCGCTGGGTCACGCAGCGCCCGTAGGCGCTAGCCAGATCGGCATAGCGCGCACTCAGCTGAACGCCAAAATCATCAAGTGCGGTGCGGCGCACGCTGGCACCCCGCTTGACCATATCCAGGTGGTCCGGGCAAAACAGAACGCTCGGCAGTACCCCGCGCACGCCGGACGCAGCGCAGCGCTTGCCGTTGCGGCTAAACGAACGCTTGCCATCTTCCACGCTCAGCCCCATGTCCAGCACGCGCCCGTCACCTTCGAGCCTCAGCTCGACCTTGCATGAGCCCACGCCGTCGTGCACGAGCTCGGCTGCGGTCGGATGCCTAAACGAGGCGCCACTCGTCAGCAGCTGCAGCGCCTCTATGAGGTTGGTCTTTCCCGCCGCGTTGGGGCCTGCGAGCACTGTCACGCCGTCGCTCAGGGCAAGGCGGTAACTGTCGAAGCTGCGATAGCGCGCAACGGAAAGATCGCGTGCGAACATGGTCATGGGCAGTGCTAGATGCGTACCGGCATGACCAGGTACAGGTAGTTGATCTTGTCGTAGGACTTGAAGATGCCAGCCTGCGAATAGCTCTTGAGCTCCAGCGTGATCTCCTTCTCCTTTGACAGGGCATTGAGGCAGCCAAAGATGTAGTGGTAGTTGAAGGCGATGGTGCCCGACTCGCCCTCGGCCTCAACATCGATCGTCTCCTGTGCCAGATCCTGGTCGTTGGAAATGGAGGACAGACCCATCTGGCCGTTCTCGACGTCAATCTCAAACTTGACAGCGGGGTTGGCGCTCGCGATAACGGCCACACGTTTAAGGGCGGCGTTAAAGGCGGCCACGTCGATCTTGACGCTCGTCACGCACGAATCGGGGATGAGCTGCTTGTAGTTGGGGTACACGCCCTCGATGCGGCGCGACACGTAGGTAGTGTTGCCGGCCTCAAAGACAACCTGGGTGTCGGTGGCGCCGATCATGATGGTAGCCTGGCTGGCCATGATGCTCAGCGCGTCGTTGAAGGCGTCGGCAGGCACGTTGAGCTCAAAGGAACCTTCGAGGGTCGAGGTCTCAACCTGCGTATCGCACACGGCCAGTCGGAAGGAGTCGGTCGCGACCAGGCGCACGGTGTTGTTCTCGACCTTCATGTGCACGCCACCCAGGATGGGGCGGGCCTTGTCGGTCGAGGTGACGCGCCATACGCGGCTCACCATTTCGGACAGGATATCGGTCGGCAGCTCGACGGCGCTCTCGATGGCGTATGCCGGGAACTCGGGGAAGTCGTTGGCGTCGAGCGTGTTGAGGCGGAAAGAGCTCTTCTCGCAGCCAATCAAAACCTGACGCTCGGACAGCTCAAAGGTGACCGGGGCATCGGGAAGGGTCTTGGTGATGTTGGAGAGCATCTTGCAGGGAATCACCATCTCGCCCTCCTCCTCGACATGAGCCGCAATGCGGTGACGAATCGAGATGGTGTAGTTGGAGGTCTGGAATTCCAAGATGCCGTCTTGTGCCTTAACGAGCACGCCCGACAGAATGGGAAGGGTGGATGCCGAAGCGACGCCTTTCATAACGACGCCGATGGCTTGCGTAAGCGAGCTCTGGCTGACGGTGAACTTCATCTTTTAATACCTTTCTATAGATATAAATATCTTAATAATAGTAATAGTACTGACGAAACTGTTGATTACTCCTAAAAGTGCAGGTCAGCCCTAAAAAGAGAATCGACAGGAACCTGTGTGCAACCGGGTATGTTTTCCACGTTCAAAACCTGCGCAAAACTTTTCATCACCGTGGCTCGAGTTTTTGACACCTTATAGCCGACGTTTCGACAAGTTTTCAACAGGTGTGTCCATTTACCTACGAGCGCAGTGTAATTTTATCGCGCAGCGACTTGAGGTCTTCGGTAACAGTCCGGTCTTCCTGAATCATCTTCTGAACCTTTTTATAGCTCGTGCTGACGGTCGAGTGGTTGCGGTTGCCAAACTCGGCGCCCACGGCCGTCGTCGTCATCTCACACATCTCGATCGCCAGGTAGATAGCGATGTGGCGCGCCTTGGCGATATTGGCGTTGCGGCGAGGCCCAATGAGTTCCTCGTGCGTCACACCGTATTGCTCCTCGATGACGGACTGGACCGTCTGCACATTGATCTTCTTGGCCGATGTGTCGAAGTACTGGTTGGCGATGGCGTCGATGTCGTCAAAGGTGAGCTCCCCGCCCTCGCGCTCGCGATCGCCCGCTTCGCCGGCACAACGCTCGCAAAAGCTCTCGAGCTCGCGAATGTTGGTGCCCGAGACCTCGGCCATGTGCTTAAAGTGCGCGTCGGTCAGATGTCCGCCGTCGCCCCCGTAGGCCGCCAGCAGCGAGTCGTTGCCTGCCTCGGGTGCGGCGGCGATCGTGTTCTCGTAATAGCGCTGCAAAATTTTGTACTTCATCTCGTAGCTGGGCTCCGCCACCAGGCACAGCAGACCGGCGTTAAAGCGACTGGTCAGGCGCTCGTCCATATTAAGGTCCTTGGGAGCGCGATCAGCGGCGATCACGACCTTCTTGTTGTTGCGGATAAATTCGTCCATCAACTGGAAGAAGTAATCCACGCTCGCGCGCTTGCCGATGATGTTCTGGATGTCATCGATGATAAGCACGTCGACGCCGTGGTATGCCTGCATAATGGGGGCGTTGCTCTTCTTTTGGCGGTCGAATTCCGTCATCAAGTCGTCCAAATATGCCTGCGAGTTGGCGTACTTCACTTTGATCTCGGGCGATTTCTCTGCCAGCTCGTTTTTGATGGCGAGCAGCAGGTGCGTCTTGCCCAGGCCCGATTTGCCGTAGATGAACAGCGACGTGCAGGTGCCGGGCGTGTCTGCAAGCATGGCGAATTTGAGCGCCGATCGGTAGGCAAGACTGTTCTCCGGTCCGAAGACGAAGTTTTCAAACGTGAATTTCGAATTCGCTGCGAGGGGCGCCCCGTCTGCGTTTTTCTCGACTGCTGCCGGGGCCGCCGCCGAAGGTGCTGCCGGCGCTGCGGACGAACTCGCGCTTTTCGCCGGTGGCCTGCCGTTCATTTGGGTCATCATGCGGCGGAAATCGTCGGCGGACAACGTGTTTTTGATTGCAATGCCCGATTCCTCGCCGGGTGTCGTCTCATGTGCGACGGGCATGTGCGTGGCGGTCGGGGTGGGCGAGGGGACTGGCTCTGTCGCCGGTGCGACCGAAGCGGTCGGCTGCGGTGCCATGGTTTCACGGGAAACATCGTCGCGTCGAGGCTCGGGCACCGGCGTTGCCGCTGCAGCGTCGGTCGCTACCGGGTGAGTGACCGGGGCCGTATTTGCCGAGGCGCCTTGCGGTGCCACGATATTGAGCGCAATCGGTGCAAAGGCGATCTCTTCTAGGTACGCCTCGATGGTCGGCTGATGCTTTTTGAGCTGAGCGATGGCAAAGCGCGAAGGGGCCTCAATCGTCAGAGTGTCCTCGGTTAAACTCACGGCGCGCGATTGTCCCAGCATATTGATGAGGCGTGCATCTTGGCCGTCGCGCTGACAAAAGGCGATGGCATCTCCCAGGATGATGCTTGCTTCCTCGTCCACTGTTTCTCCCGTTCCTTAACTTTGGGCTCGCACGCGAGCGCTGCCTATTTCGGTCAGATGATATTTCTGGCCATGTTTGATTATCAAGCCGGCCTGTGCCAAGTCGTTGAGCGTTCGCGACCACGTGGGCGCTGAGTTTCCAAACGCTCGTGCCAGGTCGGTTGCGCCACACTCCTGGTTTTGAGCCAGATAGCCCAGTGCCGCTTCGCCGCGCTCGCTCACAAATACGTTTTGCTGCGGCTGTGCATATTGATTCGCCGCATTAGGATACATCATTTGAGCTGCTGGTTGTTGAGAACTCTGCATGGGCAGCGGCTGCTGTTGAAAACTTTGCGGCCACTGTTGGTAAGGCTGCGGAGGCATCTGCTGGGCCCATGGGTTGTACTGCGTCTGGGGCATCTGTTGGTACGGCTGCTGGTATCCCAGCGGGTATTGCTGGGGGTATGCCTGCGCATATCCCGTTTGCGGCGCGTATTGAGCCGGATACCCTTGTAGGTTCGGTTGATAGGACATCTGCTGTGCGGCCGATGCGCCCGCCATCTGCTGCAAGGTTCCCACGTCCTGGCCCATCGCTGGCTTTGCATCGGGTATGTTCTGGGGAATCGCGCCCGAGGGTGCCTGGAGCTCTTGCAGGGGGGCCATGCCAGGCTGCTGCATGGGGGCCATTTGCTGTTGCACCTGTTGCATCGCTGCGGGTTGCTGCGTGAAGGCGCCCGGCATGGGATATGCCTGCTGCTCTGTTTCGGGCCGCACGGCTGCCCCGCGCCCGCCAGCACGTTCGATTTCCTGCACGCGCTTGGGGTTCAGGCTCACCGTCACGACGGTGCCGTTGCCCATGTTGTCCTCGATGGAGACGGCGCCGCCGGCGTTTTCCAAGTACTCCTGTACCATGGGAAACCCGGCGCCGGTGCCGCGGATATACCGTTTCATCTTGCTGTTTGCGCTGGTTACGCCAAAGTCGAAGGCACGCTCTTTGTCGTCGATGCCCGGACCCTGATCGGCAAAGCGGATGGTATCGCCACCGTCGAGAATCGAGATGATGGGCTCTGCAAAATGCGCGTGGATAAAGTTTTCGACAATCTCGCGGATAACCATCAGCGAGATGCGTCCCCCCTGCTCTTTCATGCACTGGTAGACGGTGTTGGTTGTCTCTTCCAAGTAGGTACGGACGTCTTGCGGTTCGATGACGATGACACGCGGTGTCGACAGCATGTCATCGTAGACCGCGATGCGCGCTGCATACATGGCCTTTGGTGCTTGTGCGGTGGCCTGCTCACCCTCGTTGCGTTCCTCGCGCACGCCGGTGATGTGCTCGTTGTCGGGTGCCGGATCACCGGAATCGACCATGGTGTAGAAGTCGTCAGACATGCCGCTCGCAATCTTTCAAA
>CABSAN010000024.1 GCA_902475785.1 uncultured Collinsella sp. | reverse complement strand
CGGCGCCCGAGGTCTCGATGGACTCGGTGTTCTGGGTCTTGGAGGAGCCGGTGGCACCGCCGATGCCGTCACGGCCGGTGCGGCCGCCCAGCAGGATGATCTTGTCGGTGGGGGCGGGGCACTCGCGGCGCACGTGGTTTGCCGGGGTAGCGCCCACGACGGCGCCGACCTCCATGCGCTTGGCTACGTAGCCGGGGTGATAGAGTTCGTTGACCTGGCCGGTGGCAAGGCCGATCTGGTTGCCGTAGCTGGAGTAGCCGGCGGCAGCGGTGGTTACGAGCTTGCGCTGCGGCAGCTTGCCCTCGAGCGTCTCGGACACGGGGACGGTGGGGTCGCCGGCGCCGGTGACACGCATGGCCTGGTACACGTAGCTGCGGCCCGAGAGCGGGTCGCGGATGGCGCCGCCCACGCAGGTGGCGGCACCGCCGAAGGGCTCGATCTCGGTCGGGTGGTTGTGGGTCTCGTTCTTAAACAGGAACAGCCAGTCCTGGTCCTCGCCGTCGACATCGACCTTCACCTTGACGGTGCAGGCGTTGATCTCCTCGGACTCGTCGACATCGGTCATGACGCCGGTCTTCTTAAGGTACTTGGCGCCGATGGTGCCCATGTCCATGAGGCAGACGGGCTTGGCGTCGCGGCCGAGTTCGTGGCGCATCTCCATGTAGCGGTCGAAGGCCTGCTGCACCACGGCGTCGTCGATCGTCACGTCGTCCAGGACGGTGCCGAAGGTGGTGTGGCGGCAGTGGTCGGACCAGTAGGTGTCGATCACGCGGATCTCGGTGATGGTGGGGTCGCGGTCCTCATCGCGGAAGTACTGCTGGCAGAAGGCGATGTCCGCCTCGTCCATGGCAAGGCCGCGATCGGCGATAAAGGCGGCAAGGCCGGCCTCGTCGAGCTCGCAGAAGCCGTCGAGCACCTCGACGGGCTGGGGCTCGGGGGTCTCCATGTACAGCGTCTCGGGCAGGTCGAGCGAGGCGATGCGCGCCTCGACGGGGTTCACCACATAGTGCTTGATAGCCTCGATGGCGGCTTCGTCCAGAGCGCCCGAGATCATATAGACCTTGGCGGAGCGCACGGCGGGGCGCTCGCCCTGGCTGATGAGCTGCACGCACTCGCTGGCGGAGTCGGCGCGCTGGTCAAACTGGCCAGGCAGGAATTCGACGGCAAAGACGGCGCCATCGCTTGCGGGGAGCTCGTCGTAGGTCACATCGACCTGGGGCTCGCTAAAGACGGTCGGCACGCAGGAGCGGAAAAGCTCCTCGTCGATGCCCTCGACGTCGTAGCGGTTGATGATCCTCAGGGCCTCGATGCCCTTGATGCCGAGAATCTCGGTCAGCTCGCCCTTGAGCTGCTGAGCCTCGACGTCGAACCCGGGTTTCTTCTCCACGTAGATACGAGAGACCATTGGTTCCTGCCTTCCTGATCGGTTGGGCGTACGGTACGGTATGCGGCAGCGGTCGGTTTGCGGGGTCTGCCCTGCGGTCGCCTTGAGCCACATGTTTGTAAACCTCACTATGATACGACAGCTCGCGGCACGTTGCGGACGGCGAGGGTGCTACAGTGAAGCGCAAACAAGAGAAAGGCATCACATGGCATTCGTTTCACTCGCCATCATCGCGCTCGTGGCCTTTGCAAGCCCCTTCATCGCCTCGGCGATTCCCGGAAAACCCGTTCCCGAGACGGTCTTTTTGCTCGTGCTCGGTGCGGTGCTGGGACCTCATATGCTCGGCGTCATCCATGTAGATGCCGAGGTCTCGCTCGTGTCAGAGCTCGGCCTGGCCTTTTTGTTCCTGCTTGCCGGCTTTGAGATCGACCCTAAGAACATTACGGGTGTGGAGGGGCGCTACGGCTTGGCGACGTGGGCCGTCACGTTTGGTATCGCCTGGCTTGCCGTGCGCTTTACGCCGTGGTTCTCGGTCAGCCATTTCGACGGTATCGCCGTGACGCTCGCCTTGACCTCGACGGCGCTTGGAGCGCTCATGCCCATCTTGCGCGAGCGGTCGCTTGCCGGAACGCGCGTCGGTGATTCGATTCTCGCCTATGGTACGTGGGGCGAGCTCGGCCCCGTGCTCGCCATGTCGGTACTGCTGTCTGCCCGTACGGGCATCGAGACGCTGCTGATCTTGGGCTTATTTGCCGCCGTGTGTGTGCTGCTTGCCGTGGTCCCCGGCCGTTCCAAACGCATCGGCAGCCGGTTTTTCGCCTTTATTCAGGAGCGCGCCGATACCACGTCGCAGACCTTCGTGCGCCTGACGGTGCTCATCCTGGTCACGCTCGTGGCATTCTCCGCCGTCTTTGACCTCGACATCGTGTTGGGCGCTTTTGCCGCCGGCTTTGTCCTGCGTTATATCATCCCCGAGGGCAACCATACGCTGGAGACCAAGCTCGATGGCCTGGCCTACGGCTTTTTGATTCCGGTGTTCTTTACCGTATCGGGCGCAAAAATCGACCTGACGGCAGTGGCGTCACGCCCAGTTCTGCTCCTGGGCTTTATCGTGGCGTTGTTGATTATTCGTGCCGTGCCTATTCTCATCTCTATGAGCATTTGTCCCGCGACGCGCGATGTGTCGGCGTATGGCCGCATTACCGTGGCCCTGTACTGCACCACGGCGCTGCCGATCATCGTTGCCGTGACGAGCGTTGCCGTCAACGCGGGCGCGCTGTCGCAAGATATTGCGTCGGTCATGGTTGCCGCCGGCGCCATCACGGTGTTCTTGATGCCGCTGCTCGCGCAGCTCTTCTACCGCGTGGTCGACGCCGCACCGGTCGCTGCCGTGGCAGAGGTTGCCGAGCATCCATCCGATGCGCTCGACATCCTGCGCGCCCATCACGATTTGGCGAGCCTGCTCGCACGCGAGCACGAGCTGCTGACCTCGCATGGTCACGGTCGCGTATTCGAGGGCCTGCCTACGCTCGATACGATTGCCGAGCGTCTTTCCGCCGAGGCAGCGAGCGGCCACATCGATGCCCGCATCGTGGACGCGGCGCACCTGCTTGCCGATAAGACCTATGGAGACGAGGTCGACCCGTCCGAGCTGACTCCGCGTGAGCGCCGCCGCCTGGAGCGCGCCAAGCTCGCCGTGCACGAATACCGCCGCCGCATGCTGGAGCTCTACGCGCGCGATGAAGCCCAGGACGACGACGGCAGGTAGTCGATACCCTCTCGGGGAAGCCGCGTCCCGCTTTGAAGGCTCGGAACGGGATGCGGTTTCCGCATCGGCCCCCATCGGGAAGCCACATCCCAGAATGGACACTCAGAGTGGGATGCAGTTTCCGCTTTGGACCCCTGCCGGAAAGCGCGTCCCAGTCTGAAGGTTCAAAATGGGATGTGGTTTCCGAAACAGGGGCCGTTGGGAAGCTGTGTCCCGGAATGGGCGCCCGGAGTGGGATACCGTTTCCGCAGGAGGCCCATTGCGGAAACGGTGTCCCAGAATCTGCGTTCAAAACGGGACGCAGTTTCCGCAAGGAGGTCCTGGGGGAAACCGTGCCCCGTTCTGATCCGAAATTCTGGGACAGGCTTCCGCTTCAAACAGAAGAAGGCGCGCTGCCTGCGGTTGATGCAGGCAGCGCGCCTTTTGCGTTGAGCAATGTTGAGGCTAGGAGTCGTGGCTTGCGACCTTTAGGAGCGGGCGGCTCCGTCGACGGGGAGGATGGCGCCCGTGACATAGGAGGACATGTCGCTTGCCAAGAAGACAAAGGCGTTGGCGACATCCTCGGGCTCGCCCATGCGACCCAGCGGAATGGTGGCGATGATGGGCTTGATGACCTCTTCGGGCAGGTTGGCGACCATATCGGTCTTGGTTACGCCTGGGGCGACGGCGTTGACGCGAATACCCATGGGGGCGAGCTCGCGCGAGAGCGACTGGACCATGCCATTGACGGCAAACTTGGACGTGGGGTAACCGACGCCGGAGGGCTGGCCGTACTTGGCGACCATCGAGCTTGTGGTAGTGATGGTGCCGCCGTGGCCGGCCTCGGTCATGATCTTGGCGGCAGCCTGGTGGCCATTAAAGACAGCGACGACGTTAAGGTCCATGACCTTTGCGAACTCCTCGGCTGTATAGTCCAAAAGGGGCGAGCGCTGGGAGATGCCGGCGTTGTTGACGACCGTATCGAGACCGCCCATGTCGGCTGCAGCCTGGGTAAAGGCCTCGGTCACGGCCTCGAGCGAGGTGAGATCGCAGGAACGGCCCCAGACCTTGGCGTCGGGATAGACAGCTGTCAGCTTCTCAACGGCTGCATCGGCAGTCTCCTGGCGCGAGCCAAAGACGGTGACGGCGGCACCCTCCTCGATAAAGCGGCAGGCGATGGCATAGCCGATACCGCGCGTGCCTCCGGTGACGATTGCTTTCTTGCCCTCGAGCAACATGGTGCCTCCATTCTTCGGGGGTGGACGTACGCAGCACAGCGTAGCGGTAGCCGGAATCGGCCGCGTTTGCATATCGGTGAACGGTAGCCCGCGTTACCGATGAGCGGCTTGCGCAAATGTGCTCTGCCGTTGTGCTTAGGGCAGGAGACAAAAGGGCTCCCGTCCCACATCGGACGGGAGCCCTCAAAGCGCGTATTGCTAGGCGATTGATGGGTTAGTTGGCCATAACGCCTTCGGTCCAGGCTTCGACGTTCTCGATGCGCAGGACGTTGGCGACCTCGGCCACGCAGTCGACGCTGGCAAGCTCGGCGGCGGCAGCCTGGACGTCCTTCTCGAGCGCGCGGTGCGTCAGGAAGATGACCGAGCAGGCATCGCTGACGCCCGACTTGCCGTCCTCGACCTGGTTGATGAGCGAGATCGAGATGTTGTGCTTGGCAAAGATGTCGACCGTCTCGGACAGGGCGCCCACGCGGTCGGCGACCTTCAAGCGCACATAGTACTTGGTCTGGAGCTCGTCCATGGGCTTAAAGGCGAGGTTGTGGCCATAGGGCTCAATCTCGGGCAACGGAGCCACGCCGCGGCTGATCTGCTCGGAGAGTGACAGGATATCGCCCACGACGGCGCTCGCGGTAGGGAAGGAGCCTGCGCCGGCACCGTAGAACATGGTCTCGCCCACGGCGTCGCCTACCACGTAGACAGCGTTCATGGCGCCGTTGACCTTGGCAAGCATGTGGTCGGTGGGGATCAGCGTGGGGTGCACGCGGACGTCGACGCCGGCGTCGGTGTTGCGGGCGATGCCGAGCAGCTTAATGGTGTAGCCGAGCTCACGGGCCTGGGCGATGTCCTCGGCTCCGATGGTTCGGATGCCCTGCTGGTATACGTCGTCGGTGGTCACGCGGGTACCAAAGCCGATGGAGGCGAGGATCGCCGTCTTGCTGGCGGCGTCGAAGCCGTCGACATCGGCGGACGGGTCGGCCTCGGCATAGCCCTTGGCCTGTGCGTCGGCGAGCACGTCGGCGTAATCGGCGCCCTCGGCGTCCATGCGCGACAGGATGTAGTTGGTGGTGCCGTTGAGGATGCCGGCGATGGTCAGGATCTTGTTGCCCACCAGGTCGTGCTCAAGCGTGCTCACGATGGGGATGCCGCCGCCGCAGCTGGCCTCGCACTTAATCTGCACGCCGCATGCGCGCGCCTTCTCGGCGAGCGTCTCGACGTGACGGCCCAGCAGGGCCTTGTTGGCAGAGACGACATGCTTGCCGTGCTCAAAAGCAGTGGTAAAGATCTCGGTCGCGGGGTGCTCGCCACCGATCAGCTCGACGACGATGTCGACGGCGGGGTCGGTGACGACGTCGTGCCAGTCACTCGTGAAGGCCTCGCGCTCAATGCCTGCCGCCTCGGCTTGCTCCCAAGCAAGCGCGCAGGCGCGGGTCAGCTTAAGGTCGATGCCGTAGGCTGCCAGGTACTCATCGTGGTGGCTCTTGATCAGACGGGCCACGCCGCCGCCGACGGTTCCCAGACCGATCAGACCGACGTTCACGGTGCGCAGGGGTTCGCTCATAGATAGCTCCTTCGTGCATCTTATGGATGGATTAACCGCTTAAAGGTTGAGTGCATTCTAGCGTGAACCGAGGGCGCGTGCTCGCCAGGCAACAGGAGTCGCACAAAACGCCACCCCCGAAACGCTGCGGAAACATTGGAAACATGCTCGCTACAAACGAACTTCCGTAACAAACTGTCAACGTTTGCGCCATAAGGTTTGCCCTGTGCGACTGGGGCATGCAGGCACTCGTCGGCCTCGTCGCGACTGGTGCCGCCGTCGCCGCCTAGGTGCGCACAAAACGCGAGCGGTGAGGCCGTTTTAATCAGGGCAGGGACGCTTGTAACAGAACGGAAACAATACTTTCACACAATAAAGTGGCTAAACTACATAAACAGATAGAAATACTCATAATTGTGGATAAAAGGACAAAACAAAAGAAAAGTTGAAATAATCGCCACTTTTCTCAACTAAAGCGTCTACTATTTTGCGAACGCCGAACACGGCGAAGGATGGCCTGTCGGGTAACCGAAACCCGACGAGATTTGAGAGGAGAGCCGCATGTCGAGCCTCACCGGTAAGTCATTGAACCCTGTTATGAATCGCAGGAGCGTTATCGCGAGCGCAGCAGGTCTGGGGGCGATGTCCATTCTAGCTGGCTGCTCCTCCAACGGCGGCGACAGCGGTTCCGCGTCGGGCGACGCTTCGTTTAAGATCGGCACCATCGGCCCGCTGACCGGCGCCAACGCGTCCTACGGCAAGTCCGTTACCCAGGGTGTCGAGCTTGGCTGCAAGGACTTCTCCACCAAGGAGCTGCCGCTTGCCAGCAAGGCCGAGGATGACCAGGCCGATGGCGAGAAGGCCGTCAACGCCTTCAACACCCTGCTCGACTGGGGCATGCAGGCCCTCGTCGGTCCGACCACCACGGGTGCGTCGGTTGCCGTTGCCGCAGAGTGCGGTAACGACCCCAAGACGTTCATGATCACCCCGTCCGCGTCCTCCGAGGACGTCACCGACGGCAAGGATTGCGTCTTCCAGGTTTGCTTCACCGACCCCAACCAGGGTGTCAACGCTGCCAAGTTCCTGGCAGAGAAATATGCGGACGAGAAGTTCGTGCTGTTCTATAACTCCGGCGACGCCTATTCTTCGGGCATCGCAGATTCCTTTAAGGCCCAGGCCGCTGAGTCCAAGCTCGAGATTGTCGACGAGGAGACCTTTAAGGACGACTCCGCCACGAGCTTTACCAACCAGCTGACCAAGGCCAAGCAGGCCGGCGCCACCATGATCTTTGCGCCGATCTACTACACGCCGGCGTCCGTCCTGCTCAAGAACGCCAAGGACATGGGCTACGACGTCAAGATGATGGGCTGCGACGGCATGGACGGCATCCTGGGCGTTGAGGGCTTCGACACCTCTCTTGCCGAGGGTCTGCTGCTCATGACCCCGTTCTCCGCCGACGACGAGAAGAACGCCGACTTCGTCAACGCTTACAAGGATAAGTACGGCGATACCCCCGACCAGTTTGCCGCCGACGCCTACGACGGCGTGCACGCGGTGGCCGAGGCCGTCAAGGAGGCCGGTCTTGGTGTCGACGCCGATCCGACCGAGGCCGCCGAGAAACTGTCGAAGGCTATGCTCAAGATTACCGTTGACGGTCTGACCGGTAAGCTCACCTGGAACGATAAGGGCCAGGTCCAGAAGGAGCCCACGGCGTACGTCATCACCGACGGCAAGTACGTACAGGCCTAATTGGCCGCCTTACATAGAGCGGTTTTGATCCCAAGCAGGGGAGGTTTTGGCCTTCCCTGCTTGCTTGGTATCTAGGGACAGTGTAACGTCCCTGTTTCATACATCAACTGGAAACCTATTCGAAAGGGGGATGTGGAACATGACGGTCTTTATCCAATACCTGGTCAACGGCCTGTCCATGGGCAGCGTCTACGCCATCATCGCGTTGGGCTACACCATGGTCTACGGTATCGCCAAGATGCTCAACTTCGCTCACGGCGACGTCATCATGGTCGGTGCCTATGTCTCGTTCTGCGCCACGTCGTATCTCGGCCTCCCGGGCTGGGCATCTGTAGTTCTCTCTTGTGTGGTCTGTACCGTTCTCGGTGTTCTCATCGAGGGCCTGGCCTATAAGCCGCTGCGCCAAGCAGGCCCGCTGGCCGTTCTGATCACGGCCATCGGCGTGTCTTACTTCCTGCAGAACGCCGCGCAGCTTCTGTGGGGCGCCACGCCCAAGAACTTCACTTCGCTCGTCACCTTCCAGGTGCCGGAGTTCTTGGCCAAGTTCAACGTAAGCGCCGTCTCGCTCGTCACCATCGTCGCCTGCCTGGTTATCATGGCCGGCCTGATGTTCTTTACAGGTAAGACCAAGATGGGCAAAGCCATGCGCGCCGTGTCCGAGGACAAGGCCGCCGCTCAGCTCATGGGCATCAACGTCAACCGCACCATCTCGATGACGTTTGCCATCGGCTCTGCCCTTGCCGCCATCGCCGGCGTGCTCCTGTGCTCCTACTCGCCGGTGCTGCAGCCCACCACGGGCGCCATGCCTGGCATCAAGGCCTTCGACGCCGCCGTCTTCGGTGGCATCGGTTCCATCCCCGGCGCCTTTGTCGGTGGCATTCTCATCGGCATCATCGAGGCGATGGCGCAGGCCTACATTTCCACGAGCCTTGCCAACTCCATCGTCTTTGGTGTTCTGATCATCGTCCTGCTCGTCAAGCCTGCCGGCCTCTTGGGCAAGTACGTCCCCGAGAAGGTGTAGGTGAGCGTTATGAAGTTTCTTAAAGACAAGCAGACGCGTCACGACTTTGTCACGTACGCCATGTGCATCGTGGCATTCGCCATCGTGTTCTTTATGCAATCCAACCATATGATCCCACGCATGATCGCCGGCCAGTTGGTCCCCATCACGGCCTACATCGTTATGGCTATCTCGCTCAACCTCGTCGTCGGTATCGCGGGCGACTTGTCGCTGGGCCACGCAGGCTTTATGAGCGTCGGTGCCTATACGGGGATCGTCACCGCGGTCGCCCTCGAGAGCGCCGTTCCTTCCGATCCGGTGCGCCTTGTCATCAGCATCGTGGTCGGCGCCATCGCTGCCGCCATCCTGGGCTTCTTGATCGGCATCCCGGTCCTGCGCCTGAGCGGCGACTACCTGGCCATCGTGACCTTGGCCTTTGGCGAGATCATCAAAGAGATCGTCACCTGCCTCATCGTGGGCGTCGATTCCCGCGGTCTGCACGTTATCTTTAACGTCACGGGCAACTCCACGATCGACGACCTGCACCTGCTCGAAGACGGCACCGCTATCATCAAGGGCGCTCAGGGCGCATCGGGCGTGTCGACGTACTCGACCTTCCTCGCCGGTGCCATCCTGGTCATGGTCGCACTCGTGATCGTGCTCAACCTGGTTCGCAGCCGTACCGGCCGTGCCATTATGGCCGTGCGCGATAACAAGATCGCTGCCGAGTCTGTGGGCATTTCCGTCACCCAGTACCGCATGATCGCCTTCGTGGTCTCCGCCGCTCTCGCCGGTGCTGCCGGAGCCCTCTTCGGCGGTAACTTCTCGCAGCTCTCCGCTACCAAGTTTGACTTCAACACGTCGATTCTGGTTCTGGTGTTCGTGGTCCTGGGCGGCCTGGGCAACATGCGCGGTTCCGTCATCGCGGCGGCGCTGCTCACGGTGCTCCCCGAGTTGCTTCGTCAGTTCTCGGACTACCGCATGCTCATCTACGCCATCGTGTTGATTCTGGTCATGGTCTTTACTAACAACCCGCAGCTCAAGGCGTTCTTCGCACGCATTAAGGATCGCTTTACTTCCAAGAAGGAGGTGGCAGCCGATGCCCAGTAAGTTTGAGTTCAACAAGGGCAAGATGGTTCCGTATCCTTCTGGCGCCATCGTTCCCGACCGCGACCTGGGCCAGCGCCCGGCGCTCGAGTGCATCCACTTGGGCATTGAATTTGGCGGCCTTAAGGCAGTCGACGACTTTAGCCTGACCATCGGTAAGACCGAGATCGCCGGTCTGATTGGCCCCAACGGTGCAGGCAAGACCACAGTCTTCAATCTGCTCACCAAGGTGTATCAGCCCACGCACGGCACCATCCTGCTCGACGGCGAGGACACCTCGGGCAAGTCGGTCTATCAGGTCAACCGTATGGGCATCGCCCGTACCTTCCAGAACATTCGCCTGTTCAACACCATGACGGTGGAGGACAACGTAAAAGTCGGCCTGCACAACCAGGAGCGCTATTCCGGTTTTGAGGGTGTGCTGCGCCTGCCGACGTACTGGAAGCACGAGAAGGCCGCCCACGAGCGCGCCATGGAGCTGCTGTCCATCTTTGATATGGAGCACCTGGCAAACGAGCAGGCCGGCTCGCTGCCTTATGGCGCCCAGCGTCGTCTGGAGATTGTCCGTGCGCTTGCCACCAACCCCAAGCTGTTGCTGCTCGATGAGCCTGCCGCCGGCATGAACCCGTCCGAGACCGCGGAGCTCATGGAGAACATCGTTAAGATTCGCGACACCTTCGGCATCGCCATCATGCTTATCGAGCACGACATGTCGCTCGTCATGAATATATGCGAGGGTATCTGCGTGCTTAACTTTGGTAAGGTCATCGCCAAGGGCACGGCCGAGGAGATCCAGAACAACGACGCCGTTATCGAGGCGTATCTGGGCAAGCAGGATAAGGGGGAGAACTAAATGGCAGAGCCGATGCTTTCCGTCTACAACATCAACGTCTGGTACGGCGCCATCCACGCCATCAAGGACATCTCCTTTAACGTCAACGAGGGCGAGATTGTGGCCCTGATCGGCGCCAACGGTGCCGGCAAGTCCACAACGCTCAAGACTGTCTCGGGCCTGCTGCGCTCCAAGACCGGCTCCATCAAGTTTATGGGCGAGGACATTACCCATACGCCCGCCGACAAGCTGGTTGGCAAGGGCCTGGCTCAGGTGCCCGAGGGCCGTCGTGCCTTTTTGCAGATGACGGTCGAGGAGAACCTGGAGATGGGCGCCTATACGCAACCCAAGTCCACGGTGGCTCCGGGACTCGAGCGCGTCTACGAGCAGTTCCCGCGCCTTAAGGAGCGCCGTCGCCAGGTGGCCGGCACCCTTTCGGGCGGCGAGCAGCAGATGCTCGTTATGGGCCGCGCCCTTATGAGCAACCCCAAGCTGCTTATGCTCGACGAGCCCTCCATGGGTCTGGCGCCGATTCTGATTGAGCAGATCTTCCAGATTGTCGAGGACCTGCACAAGGCCGGCACCACGGTGCTCCTGGTTGAGCAAAACGCACAGATGGCACTTTCCATCGCTACGCGCGGCTACGTGCTCGAGACCGGCAAGATCACCATGACCGGCACGGGCCAAGAGCTCCTGCACGACGATAACGTCCGCAAAGCCTATCTGGGCGGCTAGGAGGTTCCGCCGTTCTGCCGAACGGCGGATCGGCCGACGCTGCACTGGCACCAGAGCGACAACTAGTCATTCAAAGAAGACGGCATGACCAGAAGGTCTATGCCGTCTTCTTTTCATGCCAATTTGTTCGCTCTGGTGCCCGCTCGCTGTCCGTCCTCTTACTGCGACGGTGCCATGGTCCAAGGTGGTCGTTGGGCGGGCCGCTGTTCCTGGCGCTGTGCGTACGGAATGGGCTACTTGCTAACCCAGTGGCTAACGTCCCTCCTTAGCTTTCGATCGCGGCTGTCGCGTCGTGGGTGTGCCGCGCGCATCACGGCGCAGCGGGCGTCCTCCTTCATGGCGTGCTCCTGAGCGAGGTTCCTGACATTGCAGAACGGGCATTCGCGGGTCGGATCCTCGTGCCGACGGTCTATCATCGAGACGGATCGCTGGCGACGAGCCAGTCATCAAAAACTCTCATTATTCGCCCCTTGGACGCGAGGACTGCGCTGCCTTGTTGCCCCATGCTCTCTTCTCGGAAGGATGGTGACCCGATGGGCTGGATAGAGGGCTTCAACGACGCGATGGACTACATAGAGGCGAACCTCGAGGGGGACCTCGACCTCGCCCATGCGGCGCGGCTCGCCGCCTGCACCGAGGGACAGTTCCGGAGGATGTTCTCCTATATCGCCGGCATCGGCCTCATGGAGTACGTGCGCCGGCGCCGCATCTCCCGCGCCGCGCTCGACCTGTCCCGCGGGGAGCGGGTCGTCGACGTCGCGGTCCGGTACGGCTACTGCTCCCCGACCGCGTTCAACCGAGCGTTCAGGGACGCCCTCGGGATCTCGCCCAGCGAGGCGAAGCGCCCGGGTGCCCCGCTCTCGATCTTCCCGAGGCTCTCGTTCTCCCTCACCGTCACGGGCGCCGAGCCCCTGCCGTGGAGGATCGTCCTATGGGGCGGGATGCGCCTCGTCGGGGTGTCGCTTCCGTGCGGGCCGTCCGAGGCGGGCCTCCTCGCCCAGATGGGGGAGGAGGGGAGAGAGGAACTCGGGAGGTTCTGGGGTGGCGCCTCGCGCTCCGGGAGCATCGAGGCCCTGCTCGCCCTCGCCGATGGCTCGGGACCCGAGGGGGTTCTCGGGGTCAACGTGTCCGAGGGCGGGGAGTCGAGCTACCGGATAGCGGTGGCGTCCTCGGGGGAGGCCCCCGGCTGGGCGGACGAGATTTACGTCCCCGCCGGCACGTGGGCCGTGTTCGACTGCACCGGGCCGTGCGACGTCGCGACCGCCGAGCACTACCGCAGAATCTTCTCCGAGTGGCTCCCGTCCTCGGGCTACGAGCTCGCCGGCGACGTCAGCCTCGAGGTGTACCCGCATGGCGACTTCGCGTCGAGAGGGTATCGCAGCGAGATCTGGATGTCCGTGGCGAGGAGGCCCAGGGGGTGACCCGTCCTTCCTTTTGTCTGACGCGGGGGATGCCCCGCGGTGCCCGCGCGGGCGGGCGCTGAGTAGAGAGGAAGAAACATGCAAGAAAAACCGATACCCATCCCCGCGACGGGGGCGGTCGGTAAGTCGACCGTGGCGGGCCTCATGCTCGCCTTGTTCGTCGCGGCGCTCGACTCGACCGTGGTGGCCACTGCCATGCCGACGGTTGCCGCGGCGCTCGGAGGGGAGGCCCACTATGCCTGGCCGATGACCGCCTACCTCGTGGCGAGCACCGTGTCCACCCTCCTGTGCGGAGGGCTGGCGTTCTCGTTCGGCCTCAGGAGGGTGTACGTGGCGGGGCTCGCGCTCTTCGCCGCATCGTCCGTCCTGTGCGCCCTCGCACCGACGATAGAGGCGCTGGCGGCGTTCCGCCTGCTTCAGGGCGTGGGCGGCGGCGTCCTCGAGGCGGGTGTGTTCATTGCCGCGGCGATGATGCTCGCCCCGAGGGACAGGGGACCGTACCTCGGGGCGGCTTCGGCCATGTACGGGATTGCGAGCGTCGTAGGGCCCGTCATCGGCGGGGCCGTCGCCCAGGGGCTATCCTGGCACGTCATCTTCGTCGTCAACCTCCCCATCTCGATCGTCGCCCTGTTCCTGTCGGGGCGCTGCCTGCCCGGCAGGGCTCCCGGGGCCCCTGTAGTTGGCTTCGACGTCTCGGGGAGCGTCGTCGCCTCGCTGTGCGTTCTGAGCCTCGTCCTCGCCTTCAGCTTGGCGGGCAGCGTCTTTCCCATGGCCTCGCCGCAGTTCACGGTCCTCGTCGCGCTATTCCTCGTCTTCGCGGTCGCGCTCGCCCGCGTGGAGAGGGGTAAGGCCGCTCCGACCGTGCCCACGGGCCTGTTCCGACGCGGGCAGGTCGTAGCGGGGTTCGTCTCCGGCTTCTGCGTCCAGTTCGCCCTCATGGCGGGCGTCTCCTATCTGCCTAGGCTCCTCCAGGAGGGGCTGGGTATGGCCGCTGCCTCGTCTGGCGCGGTGCTCATTCCCATGACGCTTGCCCTCATGGTCGGCAGCAATACATCTGGCGCGGCGTTCCGCGCGACCGGGCGGCTCCGTGCCATCGCGGCGGCCTCATCCGCCGTCGTCCTTGCGGCGTCGGTGACGTTCTCTGCGATGTCCCCGATGCTAGCGGTCGCCTCCTGCGCCGCCGTCGCGGCGGCGCTGGGTCTCGGCGTCGGCATCGGCATGCCCGTGTCCAACCTTGCCGCCCAGACGGGCGCCGATCCTGCGGACGCCGGGCGCGCTACCTCCATGGCCATGTTCTTCAGGGGCTTCGGCGGCACCGTCTCGACTGCGGCGTGCGGCATGCTTGCCCCCGCCGCGACCGCCGCGGGTACGGCTGGGGTGTTCGACGCGGTGTGCGTGGCGGCCGTCGCCGGCCTGGTCGCGTCGCGGTTCATCCCGAGGGAGATCCCCTCGTAGACGCGGCCACTTAGCGGCCCTTTCGCAACCGGGATGGGGATGCAAGGGACGGCTCCTTGCCCGGGGCCGGGGCGGGGAGTCTCGGCTGCCGAGGGCGGCCCGGCATTGCCGCCGGGCCCATCCCCGTCATGAGGTCATGCTCGACATCTCCTCAGCCTTTCGTGATTGGCCCGAAGTCGAGAGATTCCCATCAGCCTCCCGTCGGTCGATGACCGGTTCACCACGCAGGAAGAGCGTGACGGAAGGTCTCGCAAAAAGGCTCCGAGGGCGGCGTGCTCACGCCCGTCGTGGTGCGCCCGAAGGGGGATGGCTGCTACGAGCTCGATCATTTGCGAGGAGAAGACGAACCAGTCGTTGCAGATCCAATATGGATCTCGCCAACCTCGGCAAGCTGCTCGATGAGTGGAAGCCCTGTCGGGTCGTCTATTTCAACACCACCCAGAATGATGGTGTCATCGCGCAGGTCGATCTGTGTGTTGAAAACAGCGAGGTTAAAGCCGGAGGCTACAAATCCGATAGCAGCCAGGACGAGCCCCGTGGCAACAAGCCCACCCGCTACGGCAAGGTAAATCTTTTTTACGCTGGACATGTTTGCACTCCTTCCTATGCTGTAAGCGGCGCCGCTTCAGCGCCCCTGCGGTTCTTATTGCCTCGATCTTTCCAGAAGGGCGAAACGGCTTTCTTCGCCCAAAGGGCAGAGAGGCGCGCGATCTGCTTGGACGCCATCCAGGCGCCGGCTCCCGCGAGGAGCGCCACACCGATGGAAGCGAATCCCATTCCCATCGAGGTTAAAACGTACGGAACATGCCCGATAATGATGCCGTCCACGGTGAACAGGAGCCCCACCACGCCCACGCCCCCGAATGCCGCGGCCACGATCCACACGCAGAGCGCAAGAACCCAAATGCAGATGTAGACTGTAGCGGCAACGGCGACGAACGCGAGCAGCAGCGGAATCCATACCGGAGAGCCCACGATGGCGAGCGCCCATAGAAGCGCCGCGCTCTTGCGCTTGGTCCTCGCAATTGCGCGCGGCACGGCGGGCAGTTCGTCGAGCGTTGCCTCGGCGACCTCACCGAGCGTGCCCATGGCGGCCACAGCCTCGGCCTCCGTCATGCCGTCCTCCATACGGTCGGCGATGACCTCCGCGTAGAACTCCTGCGTTTCCTTTACCTGATCTGCCGGCAGGCAGGCCAGAAGCTCGCCCAGCCGGTTCAAGAACTCATCGCGCGTCATGGTGCGCTCCCTTCACGTAACGGTAGATCTCCTGCACGGATGGCCATTCGGCGAGGAACTCGGCGATACGCTCATGCCCGGTGTCCGTGATGCGGTAGTACCTTCGTAGTCGCCCGTTGTGCTCGGCGGAGCGCGCCGTGATGCACCCCGCCTTCTCCAGGCGCTTGAGCAACGGATAGAGCGTGGACTCCGTGAGCCCCATGCTCGCGGGCACGTCCTTCACGATCTGATAGCCGTAGGATTCCTCGCCCGAGACGGCCGCGAGCACGCAGGCCTCGAGGAAGCCGCGCTTCATCTGTGCCTCCATCCGCACACCTCCTTTCGTAGTATACTGTGTAACACCTACTATATGACACATAGTATATGATGTCAACAGTTGTCGTAGCCGTTGGGGACGTTCTTGAATGACTGGTCGTTTAAGAACGTCCCCAACGACTACTTCTATACAGCAAAAGGGGTGCTGACCATTTCGGTCAGTACCCCTTTAAGTTGCGGTGAAATAGGGACTAAATGAGGGCATCGGAGGCCAAAACAGTCCCTATTCCACCGCAACTTCATGGGGATGTGTGACAATGCCCGTCGGAAAACATCTGCTGTCTTTGGGGGTCTATCTATGCTGTACGAGTTTTGTGCTGAGAACTTTGAGCGAGTGCCGGCGGCTATCGATGCCGGTGCAAGGCGCATTGAGCTGTGCGACAACCTTGCCGTTGGTGGTACCACGTCCTCGGCCGGCGTTATCAGCGCTACGACTAGCTATGCCCACGAGCACGATGCGCGGGTGATGTGCATGATTCGCCCGCGTGGCGGTGACTTTCATTACAACCAAGACGAGCTGCGCATGATGGAGATGGACTTGGGTCTTGCCGTGAGCGCCGGCGTTGACGGCTTGGTCTTTGGCTGCTGCAAGCCCTGTGCTGGCGGATGGGCGCTCGATGAACTTACACTCGGCGCCCTCGTGATGGCTGTGGGCTGTGCGACCGAGGAGTGCAAGCGCGAGCCCATCGACATCACCTTTCACATGGCCTTTGACCAGCTCTCGCCCGAGGCTCAGCTCGATGCGATTGATACACTTGCCGACTGCGGCGTTACGCGCATCCTCACGCATGGCGGCGCTGCCGGTACGTCGATCGAGGATAATTTCGATCACCTGGCTCGTTTAATCGAGTATGCGGGCGATCGTTTGACCATCCTTCCCGGCGGCGGCATCACTACGGCAAATCGCGACGCGGTCACGGCGGCGCTAGGCGTCTCCGAGCTCCATGGCACCAGGATCGTGCCGCTGGAGGTATAACCCGTGGCGCTGGTATTTGACGTTCAGCGGGCGAGCGGCAAGCCCGACGATAATCGTCGCCCTGGCACCGCGTGCCCCTTTTGCGACACGGAGGGGCTCACCAACATCATCCAGCGCGATGGTGACTGCATCTGGCTCGAGAATAAGTTTAAGACCTTGCGGGCCACTCGCCAGACCGTATTGATTGAGTCGTCCGACCACGACGCCGACCTGGTGACCTATGCGCCGGACGAGCTGCATCATGTGATGCGGTTTGCCCTGGGCTGTTGGCAGCAGATGATTGATTCCCAACAGTACCGCAGCGTGCTCATGTACAAGAACAAGGGCCCGCTTTCGGGCGGCAGTCTGGTCCATCCGCATATGCAGATTGTGGGTTTGGAACAGGAAGACGGCTATGCGGCGCTGACACCAGCCAACTTCGAAGGCATTGATGTCTGGCAGCGGGGGAGGGTCGCGATCAGCATTTCAACCGAGCCGATTATGGGCTTCTTTGAGATCAACGTCTCGGCTCCACAGGGGGTCGCCGCCAGCGACGACGCCTGCGACCTAGCCGAAGCTGACCTGTTTGCCGACGCAATCCAGGTGGCTCTTCGCTATATCCTGAACGAGCACCACGGTGGTCGCGCAGAGTCGTACAACTTGTTCTTCTACCACATGGACGGCCGGACCATTGCCAAGGCGCTGCCACGTTGGGTGGTTTCGCCCTACTTTGTCGGCTATCGCCTGGCCCAGGTCAATGCCGAGACCACGCTCGATATCGATGCTGAGCGCCTGCGCGCACGCCTGGAAGCACTTGCATAGCCAAGGGCTCGGCCTCGCGCCTGTGGCTTCTAGCGCGCCATGGCGTCGCGGCCGGCCTCGACCCGCTTGCGCTGGGCGGCGCGCTCCTCACCGGTCAGACGCTCAAAGAGGTGCCCGATAAACGAGGCGAGTACCTGCTGAAACAGCGTTCCGCACATGACGGGAAACACGACTTCGCCCGGAAAATACTGCGTGGCGATGACGGCACCCGAAGAGATGTTACGCATGCCGCAGGTAAAGCACATGATGGTCGTCTCGCTATACGGCAGGTGTAACGCGCGGGCGACCAGAAAACCGACGACAAAGCCGCTGATGGCGAAGACCAAAATAAAGAGGGCGACTTCCAGGCGCACCGCGTTCATGTGCAGCACGTACTCGCTCATGGCGGTGGAGTTGGAGGCGATAACGCCCATCATCATGAACTTGCAGGCGGGCGAGAGCGCGGGGGAGAGCTTCTCGTGTCCCCATCCACGTGTGAGCTCGTTGATCACGATGCCGAGCACGGCGGGGATGGCGATCATAAAGGCCATGTCTTGCATCATGCTTGGCACATCGATCGAGACGGTGGCACCCAGCAGGAGCTTAAGCGTGAGCGGAATCGTCACAGGGGAGATAACCGAGGACGTCAGGATGATGGTAAGCGCGAGCGGGCCGTTGCCGCCGAACATGCTAATCCACATAAAGGCAGTGACCGCCACGGGTACGCTGTACTCGAGCACGATGCCGCAGACAAGGTTGGGGTTGGAGCCAAAGAACAGCGATCCCATGGCATAAGCTGCTATGGGAATAAACACCGCCGAGACGAGCAGCGCCAAAATCAAGTGCAGCGGACGGCGGAACACCTCAGCTACCTGGTGGAAGGTGTTGCTGAGCGCGCCTTGGAACGTCATGAAGGCAAACAAGGTGGGAACGATGGGCTTAAGAACGCTGATCTGCTGAGGAAAGAGCACGCCGAGCGCCACGCAAATCGGAACGATGACCTGCATGTGCCCCGCGAGAAATTTGCCCAGTCCAACCCATTGCTTCATATGCGCTTGTGACTCCCTTTGCTCGTGAATCCGTTTTGAATGGATATGCTAGACGCTCGCATGCGTCCGTGCGTCAGAAACGCTCGAATATTTCGAGGCTATTACCGGCATCGTTTACCGAAACCGCGGCGTGCTGCGGCGATTTGCGTCCGCGCCGCACGGTATAATAAATCCGTTCAACAGATCTGCCTGCCGAAGTGGGCATACACAGAGGACTCATCGCTATGAACCGTGAGAGGTATCGCGGCGACCTGCCCCTATCGGGGGTGGGTGCCTATGTCATCGCTTAAGACGACGCATCGCTGGGCGGTCGCTCAGCAAAATCCCGAGCTCGAAAAGGAGCTTTCGGCTGGTCTGGGCATTCCCGGGCTGGTGGCGCGCATTATGGTCGCGCACGGCATTGGCTCCATCAAAGAGGGCCAATTGTTTTTGACGCCTTCGCTCGATCGCGACTGGGCCGACCCACTCATTATCCCGGGCATGTCGGTCGTTGCCGACCGCGTCGAGCGTGCTATTCGCAACCACGAGCACATTGCAGTCTTTGGCGATTTTGACGTTGACGGTATTACGTCGACCTGCCTGTTGACCGAGGCGCTGCGCACGTTTGGCGCCGATGTCACGCCGTTTATTCCGCATCGCTTTGATGAGGGCTACGGTCTTTCGCGCGCGGCGCTCGACCGCGTTAACGAGCTCGCTCGCCCCCAGCTGATCGTGACCGTCGATAACGGCATTGCCGCCAAGGAAGAGGTTTCCTATCTGGAGAGCCTGGGGATCGATTTGGTGGTCACGGACCATCACGAGCCCTCCGACCAGGTGCCGCAGGGTGTGCCCCTGACCGACCCCAAGCTCGAGGACGAGGGCCCCTCGCGTGAGCTTGCCGGTGCTGGTGTGGCGCTCAAGCTGGTGCAAGTCCTGGGTGAGCGCCTGGGCAAGCCGTCGTATTGGCGTTCACTAATCGAGGTCGCGGCGCTGGGCACCGTGTCCGACATGATGCCGCTCACGCCCGAGAACCGCGCGCTGGTTGCCGAGGGCATCCAGCAGATGCGCGTAACCGCTCGCCCCGGCTATATCGCGCTTGCCGCGCTCGCCAAGGCGGACCTTTCGAGCATTACGGCGGATGGCCTGTCATTCTCGCTCATTCCCCGCTTAAACGCTGCCGGTCGCATGGCTGATCCCAAGCTGGCGCTCGACCTGCTGCTTGCCCGCGATCCCATCGAAGCAAGCGCGCTGGCGGCTGAGCTCGAGGAAATCAACCGCCAGCGCCGTGAGATCGAGGCGGAGCTCACGCGCGATGCCATGGCAAAGGTCGAGGAGACCTATGACGGCGGACGCGCGATCGTCGTGGGCGACGAAGGCTGGCACGAGGGCGTCAAGGGCATCGTGGCAAGCCGTCTGACCAACCGCTACCACGTGCCGGCGCTGCTGTTCTCGATCGAGGACGGTATCGCGCGCGGCTCTGGTCGCTCGGTGGGCAAAGTTAACCTGTTTGACGCCATCGAGCGCTGTTCCGACTTGATGATTCGTCGCGGCGGACATGCCGGTGCGGTGGGTGTGACCATCGAGGCATCCAAGCTCGATGAGTTCCGCCGTCGCCTTTCAGCCGTGTTGTCCGAGCTTCCCGCCGAGGACTTTGAGGACACCGACGAGGTTGCCGCCACGGTCGACCTTTCCGAATTGAATATCGAGACCATCGAGCAGATTTCCCGCCTTGAGCCGTTTGGCCAGGGTAATAAGGTGCCGCTGCTGGCTGCCGAGGGCGTGACGATGTGTGATCGCGCCGTGGTGGGTAAGACCGGCGAGCATATGCGCTTCGTGGCGACGGATGGCGTCGCGAGTGTGCCGGCCATCATGTTTCGTGTACCGCAGATCGACAAGCTTATCAATTGCGACAGCGCCGTCGACTTGGTGTTCGAGGCCGTTGCCGAGCATTGGCAGGGTCGTGTGAAGCCCAAGCTCATGGTCAAGGATGTTCTGGTCCGCGATACCACGCTGCCCAGCGTCGACGATCCGGCATGCGAGCTTCGTCGTGGCGTGCAGCCGGCGGACTCCGATCTGCGCTTGGAGTCGCGCAAGCGCGAGACGCTCGCCCAGCTTTCCTATACCGAGCTCACGCGCTCGCTTATCCATAGCTTTATCGGATCGAACCAGCCGCACCGCGCGCAGGTCGAGGCGCTCGATGCCCTGGCCGATCACCAGAGCGTTTTGGCCGTTATGGGAACGGGCCGCGGCAAGTCGCTCATCTTCCATGTGCATGCCGCGCGTGAGGCGGTGCTTCGCGGGCGTGCGAGCATCTTTGTCTATCCGCTGCGTGCGCTCGTTGCCGACCAGGCCTATCACCTCTCGTCGACGATGGCCGCGCTCGGCATTGGCGTAGGCGTGCTGACCGGCGAGACTGTGGAGGCGGCGCGCGATGACGTGTTTGCCGGCTTGGCTTCGGGCCGCACCGGCATCATGCTCACGACGCCTGAGTTCCTGTCCATTCACCGCGACCGCTTTGCGCGTTCAGGGCGCATCGGTTTTGTCGTTATCGATGAGGCGCATCATGCCGGTCTTGCCAAGGGCGGCGACCGCAGCGCCTATCTCGACATGCCCGATATCCTCAAGGCCCTGGGCGACCCGGTCGTTCTGGCCACGACTGCCACCGCAACGGCTCCTGTTGTGGCGGAGCTTGCTCGTGTATTGCCGATTACCAGAACGGTGGTCGACGAGACCGTGCGCGAGAACTTGCAGCTCGAGGACGACCGAGACCTTGCGAGCCGCGAGAACCGCCTGGTGTCAATCGTGGCGACGGGGGAGAAGACCGTCATCTACGTCAACTCGCGCGACCAGTCCGTGGCGCTTGCTAAGACGCTGCGCAAGCGGGTACCCGATTGCGCGACCCGCATCGCGTTCTATAACGCGGGGCTTGCGCGCTCCGATCGTCGCCGTGTCGAGGAAGCGTTTCGTGACGGAAGCCTCAGTTGCATCGTTTCGACCTCTGCCTTTGGTGAGGGCGTGAACCTGCCCGATATCCGCCATGTCGTGCTCTACCACATGCCGTTTGGCGCCATCGAGTTCAACCAGATGAGCGGACGCGCCGGTCGCGACGGCCAACCTGCCGTGATTCACCTGCTCTATTCGTCGCGTGACGCTCGCATTAACGAGCGCCTGCTCGACTGCTACGCGCCCGAGCGCGACGAGCTCGTCACGCTCTATCGAGCGCTGCAGACTATGTGGCGCTCCAACCGCGGCAAGACCGGAGACGACTCGTTTAGTGCGAGCGATATCGATATTGCGCAGATGTGCCTTGCCATCGATGCCCGCACGCCGGTCGACGAGCGCTCGGTGGAAAGCGGCCTGGGAATCTTCGAAGAGCTTGGTTTCTGTCGCGTTTCGAGGTTTGACGATACGCGTCGCATCGCGATGGCCGAAAACCCTGGCCGCGTGCAATTGAGCAGGTCAATTCGCTATTTGGAGGGCTTGCGCTCGCGCATGGAGTTCTCGGCTTTCCGGAGCTGGGCGCTCGATTCGTGCGCTTCTGATATGCTAGCCAAAGTTAACCGCCCGATCGTACCGCGGGCCTAGGGGAAGGGGACCTCGATGGATGCCGCAGCCCGTACCGCCCATGATTCCACCCTCCAGCCTTTTTCGGAGATGGAGCACTATAAGCATGCCGATGAGCTGCCGCCCGAGATTATGGCGGACAGCTACGACAAGCTGGAGCGCCTGTGCCTCAAATATATGAATGAGGACGACTTCTCTAAGGTGGAGCAGGCCTACTGCTTTGCCGCCGAGAAGCACTGCAATCAAAAGCGGCGCTCGGGTGAGATGTACATCAACCATCCCGTCGAGGTGGCCATCATTTTGGCTGACCTCAAGATGGACTGCGATGTGGTGTGCGCCGCGCTGCTGCACGATACCGTCGAGGACACCGAGACCTCGCTCGCCGATGTTTCCGGCCTGTTTGGCGATACGGTGGCCGAGCTCGTCGATGGCGTGACCAAGCTCACCAACATCGAAGTCGACAGCATGGACGAGAAACAGGCCCTCACGCTGCGCAAGATGTTCCTCGCCATGTCCAAGGACATTCGTGTCATCATCGTTAAACTTGCCGACCGTCTGCACAACATGCGTACGCTGGCGGCCCTGCGCGAGGATCGTCGCCTGTTTAAGGCTCGCGAGACCATGGACGTGTACGCGCCCTTGGCCGACCGCCTGGGCATGAGCTCTATTAAGTGGGAGCTCGAGGACCTGTCCTTCTTCTACCTGGAGCCCGATGCCTACCAGCGCATCGCGCGCATGGTGGCTGAGTCGCGCGAGGTCCGCGAGCGCTACCTTGCCGAGACCATCAAGACGCTCACCGACGAACTCAACCGCATTGGCCTGGAGGGCTTCCAGATCAACGGCCGCTCCAAGCACTATTGGTCCATCTACCAAAAGATGAAGCGCAAGGGCAAGGAGTTCTCCGAGATCTACGATTTGGTGGCGCTGCGCGTTATTACCCATTCGGTGCGCGATTGCTACTCCACGCTCGGCGCAGTGCATACGCTGTGGCACCCCATGCCCGGTCGCTTTAAAGACTATATCGCCATGCCCAAGGTCAATAACTACCAGTCGCTCCATACGACGGTTATCGGCCCCACGGCTCGTCCGCTCGAGATTCAGATTCGAACCTATGAGATGCATGAGCAGGCCGAGTACGGCATTGCCGCCCACTGGCTCTATAAGAAGTCGGGCGGATCGTCTGCTTCCAAGACCAATGACGCTCAACGTTTGGACGACCAGATCAACTGGCTCAAGCATTCGCTCGATTGGGCTGCGTCTGATGAGATCACCGACGCCAAGGAATACCTGCACTCGCTGAAGGTCGATCTGTTCGATCAGGAGATTTTTGTCTTCACGCCCAAAGGCGAGGTCATGGCGCTTCGTGCCGGCTCCACGCCGCTCGACTTTGCCTATGCCGTTCACACCGAGGTGGGAAACCATTGCGTCGGCGCCAAAATCAACGGTGCGGTGGCTCCGCTCACGCACGAGATTAAGACGGGTGACCGTGTCGAGATCCTGACTAACAAGAGTTCCAAGCCGTCGCGTGATTGGCTCAAGATCGTTAAGACACCTTCCGCCAAGTCAAAGATCCGCCGCTATTTTGCCGCTGCGACCAAGGACGACGACGCTGCTGCTGGTCGCGATATGCTGGCCAAGGACCTGCGTAAGCGTGGCTATGGTATTTCTACGCCTCGTTCAACGCGTGCACTCAACGCCGTGGCGGAGCAGTTTAACTTCAAGCAGCTCGAGGACCTGTTTGCCGCCGTCGGCGCCGGCAAGGTTGCCCCGCGCGCTGTGGGCAATAAGGTCGAGCAAATCTTGGACCCCAAGCCCGAGGAACAGCTCACCAAGGCCGAGGCTATCGCCGAGGTCGTGAAGCAGCCCGCTCGCGGCTCCAACCGCAAGCCGCAAAAGCGCGGCAAGAGCGCCAGTAACGGCATTATCGTCAAGGGCGAGAGCAACAGCGGCCTGCTGGTCCGTCTGGCTCATTGCTGCAACCCCGTGACGGGCGACGACATCGTCGGCTTCATCACGCGTGGCCGAGGTGTCTCAGTGCATCGCGCCAACTGTCCCAACGTCAAGGGCCTCATGGAGCACCCCGAGCGCATGATTGACGTAGAGTGGGATGGTGCTGCCGACACTCTCTTCCAGGTCGAGATCGTGGTCGAGTGCCTGGACCGCATGGGCCTGCTCAAGGACGTCACCATTGCCATTGGCGATGCAGGCGGCAATATCCTTTCCGCCGCCACCTCGACCAACCGCGAGGGTATTGCGACCCTGCGCTTTATGGTCGAGATTTCGGATGCGAGCGGCCTGGATCCGCTGCTGGCTTCCATCAGCAGTGTCGATTCGGTCTACGACGCTCGCCGTCTTATGCCCGGCGAAGGCGGAGCTCAGCTCAAGCGCCGTGTGTAGGTGCGAGAGCCTCTCAGCATCATAGATATTGGTTACGTTCGAGGCATCGTTTGGTGCCTCGAACGTATTTTAGAAGGAGGGCATGCGCATGGACGATATGACTTTGGACCTGACACCCCGAGGCACGGCTTCGATTGAGGCGCTCGTCAACGGCCCGATTCAGACCAACAGCTACGCCGTGATTTCGAATGACGAGTGCTTAATCGTCGATCCGGCGTGGGAGGGCGAGCGTCTTGTGGAGCATATCCGCACCGCGCATCCCGAGGTGCGCGTACTCGGGTCTGTCTGCACGCACGGTCATGCCGACCATGTTGGCGGGGTTGCCGGGGTTCGAGCTGTTGTTGGCGACAGCGCACTATATGAGTTGTGCGCTAAAGACGTGACGGTACCTCGCGCAAATATCGAGGAGCAGCGCGCCATGTGGGGCATCGAGACGCCCGATCCGGGTGAGCCGACGCGTTTGCTTGCCGAGGGCGATACAATCGAGGTGGGCGACGTCTGCCTGCAGGTGATCGAGACGCCGGGGCATACGCCGGGCGGCATCGTCCTGTTCGCCGCGACCGAGCAGGGGAACATCGCCTTTGTGGGCGACACGCTTTTCCCGGGCAGCCACGGTCGTACCGATCTTTCCGGCGGTGACGAGGCGGCGATTATGCGCTCGCTCTCCAAACTTGCCAAGACGCTTCCGCCCGATACCGTTTGCTTGACGGGCCATGGCGATTCGACCACGATGGCGCGCGAACTTATGCAGAACCCGTTTATGCAGATGTAGGCTCGAAGCCGTCTTTCGAACCACGAAGACCGCTCAATCGTCAAGCTATTTTCCCCAGTGGGTCGATTCTGTGGGGCAAACGGTCAAAATTTGTCCAATCGGATGGTATTCGTGAACAAACGAACGTTTATGCTCGGGTATGTCGTGGTAAAATCTCAGGCGTTATCGGAGCAACCTTACAGGAGGTTTCTTTTATGCTCGTCAACGCAGCAGACATGCTCAAGAAGGCCGAAGCCGGCAAGTACGGTCTCGGTGCCTTCAACACCAACAACCTCGAGTGGACCCTGGCTATTCTCCAGGCCGCCGAGGAGGCCAAGTCTCCGCTGATCCTTCAGTGCACCGCTGGTGCCGCTAAGTGGATGGGCGGTTTCAAGGTCTGCGCCGACATGGTCAAGGCTGCCGTCGAGGCCACGGGCGTTACCGTTCCCGTCGCCCTTCACCTCGATCACGGTTCTTACGAGGACTGCTTCAAGTGCATCGAGGCCGGCTTCACGTCCATCATGTATGACGGCTCTCACGAGGAGACCTTCCAGCTTAACCTCGACCGCACCAAGGAGCTCGTTGAGCTTGCCCACTCCAAGGGCATGTCCATCGAGGCCGAGGTCGGCGGCATCGGCGGCACCGAGGACGGCGTGACCTCCAGCGGCGAGCTCGCTGATCCTGCTGAGTGCAAGCAGATTGCTGACCTGGGCGTCGACTTCCTCGCTTGCGGTATCGGCAACATCCACGGCGTGTACCCTGCCGACTGGGCTGGCCTTTCCTTCGAGCGCCTGGGCGAGATTAAGGCTCAGACCGGCGACCTGCCCCTCGTCCTGCACGGTGGCACCGGCATCCCCGAGGATCAGATCAAGAAGGCCATCTCCCTGGGTATCTCCAAGATCAACGTCAACACCGATCTGCAGCTCGTCTTTGCCAAGGGCGTTCGCGAGTACATCGAGGCTGGCAAGGATCAGCAGGGCAAGGGCTTTGACCCCCGCAAGCTCCTCAAGCCTGGTCGCGACAACATCGTTGCCCGCACCAAGGAGCTCATGGAGGAGTTTGGCTCCGTCAACAAGGCGTAAGTAGCGGTTTAACTTCCCGCCGGAGGCCCCGTTTCCCCTACGCTGTTTCCCTCGCGCTCACCTGGCTTCGCCAGAAGTCGCGCGACGGAATCAGCTCCGGGGAAACGGGGCCTCCTTCGTTAACTCGCTACAGGGTTACTGGGCTGATTATTTCTTATAGCTATCGTTTGTCGGTGTTGAGGGCTCCTTGACTGGGGCTTTCTTTTTTATCTCGCTACAATGGGCTTCAAGAGTTCTAATGACTTGGAGTTTGGTATGGCTGTTATTGATGTGCTGCCTTCGGATGGGAAGGTTATTGACGAGGGCTCTGTTGGTTGCTCTGTCGATGTTTGCTGTGATGATTTTCGCCATCTCGATATTGGGCTACCGCCTGAGATTCTTCGTCTTAAGGGTGCCGGGTATTTGACGCAGGCTGTTGCTGCCTGCGATCGTCTTTTGGAGCAGAATCCCGATCCCTCGTTGGCCGCTTGCGTTCGCGCCGAACGGTATCGCATGATCGAGACGCCGCTTCATTTTTCGGTGTCGCGCGATCGGGCTATTGCGATGATTCGCGAGGAGTGGCCTGAGTTTACCGAGGAGCAGTTTGACGATCTGATTGACCGTAAGCGTATTGACTGGCGCTTTATCGATGGTGAGCTGTTCGTTCTCGACAACTTCCTCGATTCGCTTCGCGTATATCCCAAAGAGGTCCCCGGCATGCGTCCCGATCCTACGGACGGAATAGCACTGCGCAACGAGATGCTCAAGGAGATGGAGTCGCAAAACGGATTGACTCGCGTTATTACGCTTAAGGCGTCCTTGTCTGTCCCCGGCGCTCTAGAGGGGGAGACCGTTCGCGCTTGGCTACCCGTTGCCGCCGCCTGTCGTCAACAGTCTCATATCGAGGTTCTCGATATGACGCCGGAGGGTGCTGTTGCTCCCGCGAACGCTTCGGCGCGTACCGCCTCGTGGTCTTCTTCGAGTGATCGCTCATTCTCGGTGACCTATCGCTATCAAATCAATGCCGCTTATCGCGATATTTATGGGGGTGCGCTTCCGTCGCATCCGCGTATGGACGCGCCGCTGCCCGAGGATATTTCTGAGGACCGTCCGCACATTGCATTCACGCCGTATCTGCAGCAGCTGACGGCCGGTGTTGTTGACGGACTCGAGGATCCGCTCGATCGCGCCCGTGCTATCTATGATTATCTGACGCAGTATATCGACTATCGCTATCAGCCGCCGTACTTGCTTTTGGGATCTATTGCCGATGACTGTGCGCATTCGCTCCGCGGCGATTGCGGCGTTATGGCGCTCACGTTTATCACCATGTGCCGTATCGCGGGCGTGCCTGCCCGTTGGCAGAGCGGCCTGTATGTTGCGCCCGATTCGGTGGGGTCGCACGACTGGGCAGAGTTCTATACGCCGCAGACCGGTTGGCTCAACGCCGACGTGTCATTTGGATCTTCTGCTCGCAGGATGGGGGAGGAGTGGCGCCGCCGTCACTACTTTGGCAATCTCGACCCGTGGCGTATGGTGGCCAACAATCGATTCCAGACAGAGTTTGAGCCCTCTTTCGACGGCATGCGCGAGGACCCTTACGATAACCAGATGGGCGAGGCTTCGGTCGACGGTCGTGGATGCCGTCAGCGCGAGATGCTCCGTTCGGTCGAGCTCATCGAAATGCTCGAAGTTCCATTTTCGGACTAATCAACAGAAAGCTGTGATAAACTAACTCACGCATTGCGTGCCCGAGTGGCGGAATTGGCAGACGCAGTGGACTCAAAATCCACCGTTGGCAACAACGTGCGAGTTCGAGTCTCGCCTCGGGCACCATACATGCAAGCGAGCGTTCAAGGGGGTTGCGGCCCCCTTTTTCGTGCCGAACTCGCGTGAGCGCGCGAAGCGTTAAGCAAACAGGCCTGTGGCCTGTTTGTAGCGGAGCGTGGCGAGGGCGCCACGCGCCCGAAGCCCGGGGCTTCGCGAAGCGAAAGCCCTTTGAGTCTCGCCTCGGGCACCATACATGCAAGCGAGCGTTCAAGGGGGTCAAGGCCCCTTTTTCGTGTACGTAATGTGATAACGCGCTATACGTGTTATTATTCGCAAGGCGTTGTTCCCGCAATGCCCCAAAGAGGAACCCGAGGGTTCCCACCTTTTGGCGCCAATGAGCAGCTGACTGGTCATACAACTTAGATCTCCTTCCTCAAATCGAGGAAGTCTATGTGTACGACCTGGTTGCTGAGAAGCGCCGGGTTATTTTTTTATGAATGGAGGTAGGGAAAATAGCTAAGTCTGATGACACCCGCATCAACGACGAGATCACTGCATCTTCGTGCCGTTTGATTGGCGTCGATGGCTCTCAGCTCGGCCTGTTCGCCATCCGCGATGCCCAGCGCGTCGCCGACGATCAGGGTCTCGACCTGGTCGAGATCGCTCCCAACGCGGAGCCGCCGGTCTGCAAGGTCATGGACTACGGTAAGTTCAAGTACCAGCAGGCCATGAAGGCCAAAGCTGCTCGTAAGAACCAGTCCAAGGTCGAGGTTAAGGAAATGAAGTTCCGACCCAAGATCGACGTTGGTGACTACGAGACCAAGAAGGGCCACGTTCTGCGTTTCCTCAAGAAGGGCGCACGCGTTAAGATCACCATCATGTTCCGCGGCCGTGAGATGGCTCACCCGGAGCAGGGTCTTAACGTTCTCGAGCGTCTCGCCGAGGATCTCAAGCCTTACGCTACGGTCGAGTCCAAGCCTAAAATGGAAGGCCGTAACATGCTTATGCTGCTCGCCCCGATTAAGGGCGCCTTCGATGAGGATAAAGCGGCAAGCGATACCAAGTAACTAGTGTTCTGTAACCGATTAAGGAGTATTTCATGCCTAAGATGAAGTCCCACAGCGGCACCAAGAAGCGTTTCCGCAAGACTGGTACCGGCAAGCTTATGCGCGCCAAGGCTTTCAAGAGCCACATCCTGAGCAAGAAGTCCACCAAGCGTAAGCGTGGCTTCCGTCAGGAGACCGAGATCGCCGCTGCCGACCGCAAGGTCATCAAGTCGCGTCTCGCCTAAGTTCGCGTTCCCGTTTTTCGTTTTACCGTATAGGAGTTGATAGAACATGGCACGTATTAAGCGCGCTGTTGCCGCCAAGAAGAAGCGCCGTACCGTTATGCACCGTGCGAAGGGTTACTACGGTGCCGCTTCGCGTACTTACAAGCATGCTAAAGAGCAGGTCCAGCACTCCCTGCAGTATCAGTATCGTGATCGCCGCAACAAGAAGCGCGAGATTCGTTCTCTCTGGATCACCCGTATCAACGCTGCTGCTCGCCTGAACGACATCTCTTACTCTCAGTTCATGCACGGCCTGAAGGTTGCCGGCATCGAGCTCGACCGCAAGGTCCTGGCTCAGATGGCTTACGAGGACATCGAGTCCTTCAACGAGCTGGCTACCATCGCCAAGAAGGCTCTCGAGGCCTAATAGATTCTCTTGAATCGCTAGGGGAGTGTCGCGTTGTGCGCGGCGCTCCCTCTTTTTATCTGAAGCGCTGGTTTATATAGCAAAAGCGCGGGTAGATAGACACTTACAGGTGACCGATCTTTATATATCTCTTAACCGAAGGGTCATCATCTGATACGTGCAGTATTTCTGCACCAGCCTTTCTATGACTTATATAGGAAGCAATGTATTGTGTAGGACTTGTGAAGAGTGGAATTGACGTCCCACAGGGCTTCGCGGTCTGGCAATATATCTCCTTGCCGCGCGGCCCGGTGGAACCGGATGAGCCGCGGGGCGTGCACCTTGAGAACCGGATACTGCGAGGATGGAC
>CABSAN010000023.1 GCA_902475785.1 uncultured Collinsella sp. | reverse complement strand
TCAACGATATGGCACCGTGGGGACACATGTATGTCAATCCTGGTCTAACAGAGCCTTTCAAAATGTCCCGAATCGGCGAGGCGATTCGGGATACAATGTCAATAGAAAACGACGCATCCCGCGTAAGTGTTCGAAAGCGCGGGCGGCCTAGTTTTCTGGTTTTGTTAAATGCCCGGGCCTCTAACCCCGGGCATTCTTATTTGCGCTTGTTGCAGCGCAAATGCCTTCTACCGTCCGCACCGCGCGTACGCCTACGGACCTTAAACCGAACCTCATACGAGTCAAGAAACGCGATGACGAACGAGCCTACCGCCGCGAGGGCGGCGAGCGCGTTAAGGAATTTCAGCATTTGGGGACCTCCGATCGAGTCGTCGGCCGCCCGCGCACGGAATGCGTCGCAAAGCCATTTTACTGCGAGTGTATGCACCCACAGCTGGTAAACGCAATAATTGCAAACATCTGTTCGCTAACCATACGCTCGATCCCGCAAGCAACGGCGCCCCAGCTGCTATGTCCAAAAATAACGGGGCAAACTCCAGTGCGGAGTCTGCCCCGAAAAGAGAATGGCAAAGCAAGAACGTCGATGGACGAGAAAAGTGTCCGCGAGTCTCATGGCCATCACATCCCACCTGCCAAAGGGATGGGTGAGTGAGCGTTACTCCTGCTCGGACTCCTCAGCCTGCTTACGGCTGCGGATAAGGTGCGCCACGCCGATGCACAGCACCGCGCCACCAGCGATCCAAGTGAAGGTCACACCGTTAAGGCCAGTGAGGGGGAGGCCGACATGCTTGGCATCGCCAACGGTGATGTTGAAGGTGCCGTCGTTATTTGTGGCAGTGTCAGTCTCGGCCACGAGCTTGTTATCGCCCCTCTTATCATTCGGCGTGCCGATGATAACCTGATTACTTGGAGCGTTTAGTTCATACTTACCCGCGCTCGAGCTTTCACCTGTTGTCCCGCTTTCATTCTTCGGCTTAATCGTGAAATCGAAAGATGCGACCTTATCGTAGTTTTCGGGAGCGTCAATCTCCGTTACCGTATAGGTTCCCGCACCGAGACCCCCGACGGTAATGGTGCCTTTGTCGTCAGTCGTGATCACCTCCTCTTTTTCTTTAAGAGTTCCATTCGATTGAACGTATTTCCCCACCAGGTTGTGATCCGCCGCCGCCTTCACCTTGATGGTAAATTTCGCACCCGGGAGTGGATTCTCAGTGCCAAGGTCAACCTTATTCAGTTTAAGGCCATAGGTGTAGGTCTTGACCTCATCGGGCACCGTCGTGCCGGTGTCGCTGGTCATAGGGTTGTTTGAGTATTCAAGAGTGACGGAGTTGGCGTTACCCGCGTTATCTCCAATGGCAGCCTTGTGGTTAATCTTTGCCTCATAGGAAATCACAATGCAAGATCCCGGTTTAATGCCCGCTACCTTCTTAAGATCTTTACACTCCCAAGTCGTTGTCGTATTTTTAGTTTCTTGGTCTACAGTTTTCGGACTTTGAATAAAGCTGCTCGTCACATCAAGGCCCCCCGTGTGGTTAATATCAGCCTGAGCGAGGTCTTTATTCGCATACAGAGTTGCCTTGAAACCATCCTCCAGCGTCAGACCCTCGGAGAGTTGGTCGGAGAACTTATAGAAGTACGTGCCGTACGTATCGTAGTTATCGGCGACAGTGCCATAGAGGTTGAACTTAACCTTCTGCTCAACATGGGAGTCACTGGCATCGAGCTCTTTATCGCCTGTGGCATTCACTATTTTCTTCTCGACGGTGGGCACGCTCTTCTTAGGAGCGATGGACTTCGGGTTGACACCGTCTATCACGGCAAACACAGGAGAGGAAAATGTATCACTTGTTTTACCTTCTGGTGTGCCAGGAGTATTGGTAAGGAACAGCCAGTACCCAGCGCTGAGACCGCCAATGGACGCTTCGCCCACCTTTGTCGTTTCCCAGCCAGTGCTGTCCTTTAAATTGTTGGCGATCTTGTTCAGGACGTGGTCGAAACTAACCTTAGTGCTCGCTTCAGTCGCATTGGCTCCCTTGTTGTTATTGTTCAGCCAATCGGCGGCATCCTGCGCGTTCTTGCTAGCGTAGAATTTATCCTTTGTCTTGATGGCGTCTACGACAGCAGTTTGGGCGTCGGAGCTGGCCCACGCGATGTTGCTCACAGTCGTGCCCTCGGCGGTCGTCGTAACCGTAGCCTTAAAGATTTGAATGCCCTTATAGGTCGTGGACGCTCCATAATCAGGATCGTTGAACGTCACAGTTGAGCCGCTCCCATCAGCAAACGCCATGGTCACCGGGGCCATCACGCCACCGAAGCTCAGCGCTGCTGTGAGGCCGGCGGTTACTGCCAGGCGTGCGATGTTCTTGCTCATGCTCATCTTCTTTTCCTCCGTTTTCCGGTTGGTTCTCATTCGATCGGTCATCGTCTGTCTGTTTCTAAGCATCTGCTTCGCTACGTCTCGCCCCGCTCTCTGTGGGGCTGCCAGTTACTCTTTATGGCTGCCACCTCCCCGCTTGACCAGGAGCGCGACCACGATGAGCGCGGCTCCGGCGACCGCTGCGGCGGCCGCGGCGTACATTGCCATATCGCCAGTCGAGGGCATAAAGCCTCCGGTGGTAATGCTAGGGGGTGTGCCAGTGGGCGTGTTGATGAGCGACGCCTCCAGGCTGCCCGTCGACCCGTCCGCGCTGTCGGCGCGCAGGGGCGACTCGGCCGTGATGGTGAGCTTGGGCTTGGCGGCGGCCACCTGGTCGACGTCCAGGCCCTCGGCCTTGACCGTCACGGAGCGCGTGCCCTCAAAGGCGGTGTAGCCCTTGGGCGCCTTGAGCTCGCGGACCTCCAGCTTGCCCGAGTCCACGCCCGAGACGGTCACGCGGCCGTCCTCGCCCGTGGTGACGGTGGCCTTGCCCTCCGCATCCCACGTGCCGTCGGCCGCCAGCGTGCGGCCGCGGTCGTCGGCGATGCTCAGGACCGCCCCGGCAAGCGGCTTGTCGCCGTCGCTGCCGCGCTTGGTGAGCGCGAGATCCCAGGTGTAGGCGCATGCGTCATCGCTCGGCGTGCGGGTAAAGCCGGCGTCGCCGGATTGGTCGGCAAAGGGAGAGCGCGGGTAGCGCAGGTAGACCTCGTTGGGGTTGCCCTTCGCGATGCCGTGGTTGCATGCGCTGTTGAGCGGCGCGTTGTACACGGCGACCACGCGGGCGCCCGCGGTGAAGGCGTCGGCCCCGCCGAGCGCGGCGACCAGGTCGCCGGTGCGCACGGTGAAGGTCTTACCGTCGGCCGCTACCTTGGTGGCGCACTGAGCCGTGATGTCGGTCCAACCCTTCGCGGGTTCGGTGCCGGCGCGGCCGTCCTTGTCGGCCGAGACGGCGTCGAAGCCGCCGTCCGCGCCCGCCGCCACGTACACGCGCATGCTCGCGGCCACCTTGGAGGGATCGAGCCCCGCGCTCATGGTGTCGACGAACTGTACCGCGTAGGTGTCGTAGGCCGTGAGGCCCGCTGGGACCGTGGCAGAGAGGCGCCAGTAAAGGTCGTCGCCGACCGTGGCGTCGGCGGCCTTCTGCCAGGCGGCGGTGCTGTCCTCCAGCACGTGCTTGTCGACCTTGGGGGTCGCGGCCTTGGGCTTGACGGTGACGGCGCTGCCGCCGACCAGGGCCATAATCGGCGCGGTGCCGGCCTCACCCTGGGCGATGGCGGCGTCGTCGGCGACGATGAGCCAGTAGCCACAGGACAGCTCGGCCGTCGTGCCCGCGTTAAGGGCCTCGGACACGGCGACAGAGCTCTGGAGGGAACGAGCGAGCTGTGCGCTCAGCGCGGTCGTAAGGTGGGAGTCGGCGTTGAGCCACTCGGCAGCTTCCTGCGCGGTGGTCTGAGAATTGGGCATGCCGGCGCTGTGCAGCACAGGCAGCGCGGCATCGCGCACGGCATCGCTTGCCCAGGCGAGGTCGGTGGCGATTTTAGCGTCGTTGTCGCCATCGATGACGTTGGCGCTAAAGATCTGGTAGGCGTCGTAGCTGCTCGCCACGGTGCCGCTCACCGTGATGGAACCGGTCGAGGTCGGCGCGGCCTGCGCGGAAGCGGGGAACACAACCGCGCAGGTGCCGATCAGGAGGGCAAGCAGCGCAAACAAGATCGGGAAGGAGCAAACTTTCTTATTCACGACGCTCACCCCCCTTCGCATTCGCCTTGCGACGAATGTGCATCCAGGCCGCAGCAGCGCAAAGCACCGCCGCGCCGGCAAGGTACGTCAGAGTGACGCCCGACATACCAGAAAGGGGCAAAGAGGTGGAGTAGGTGTTGGTGAAGGTGGGGATAGTGTCGGGAAACTCGTGGCCCTCGGTCTCGGCGCTTACCCACGTACCTTCTTTGTCAACGGTTCCCTTCCTGTAGGTCACCGCACAGTTGATCTCTCCTTTTTCGGTGTCATACCTTGCCACAACCGTGAACTTATAGACCGAGTGGTCGTACGTGTAGTGCGAGAACCGCGAACCGTCGGTTTTCTCGCGCACATAGTACGTATAGGTCTTGGAAGGGCCACCCGTGGAGTCGCCCGAGTCGTCGGGATTACCCCTGATATCAGCGAGCGAGTACTTGAGCTCAACCTCTTTATCAGTGGTGTCTTTGAACGAAAGCGTCTGCTTCGTTTCTTTACCAGAGGTCACGGCAGTACCGATGATGTTTTTAAATTTGCTGTCTTTCGCAAACTGAAGTGTAAACTCCTTCATCTCGCCACCCTCAACGACCTTAGTCGCCTTAGGAGTCCAGGAGGCGGGGGGCACGATTTTGTTGGTAAAGGTCGGTTTCTTACTGTTACCGATAGTAACCGTAGTCTTCGTGCTATCTTGTGAGCTATCTTGTGGGATGTCAACGGAATAGCTTTCGGAACCAAGTGGTTTGAAGATGGGATCCTTCTCTGTCTTTTTAGAAACGGTTATTTCTTTTACCTTGTAATAATTAATAGGAATCGACATGAGATATTTAGTGTCGGATGGATTGTCCTCAACTTTTACCACGATCTTGTAAATGGTCTCGTCGAATTTGGTATCCAATTCGTTTTCGCCGCTGATGGGTTCCTCAACAAGATAGAAAACGTATTGTCCCGAAGAATAGTCCTTGCCAGAGTCGAAGGTGATATTGCCGTTTGTTTGATCAACAGGCGCCTCGCCCGCAACACTGCAATCGCCCATATCAAATGTGTCGTCATCTTTCCAAGAAGGCTCGATGTCACCATCCTGGCGCAGCAACTTAAATCTGTAATTGTGCGTGCTAAGGCCTTGCGAGATTCCCTTTTCATCTTTAAGCACCTTGGTGGCATTGAGCTTCATGCTCGGATAAACACTCAGATCCTTGACCTCGCCAACGACAAGATCGCCGTTGGTCATGATGCCGCCACCGTGGGTGTAGGAATAGTTACCACTGATAATGGTCGTAGCCGCTGTCTGCGCCTTTCCCATGGCATCGGCAGTCGGATGGGCCTCAAGACCGAACATGTACTTGGCCTCGGCGCCGCCATTTGGCTCAATGGTGATCTTCTCGCCGTCGCAAGTGCCCTGCCAACCAGCCGAGTCGCCGCCGAGCATCTTGCCGAGCACAACTGCAATTGTCGAGTTCGCACCATCTTTTTTACGCACCAGGAAGAAATCCTTATGGCCGGATTTTTTGAAGGGCTCGGTAATGTACTCGGAGTTACTATCCTCGTTCTTCCCATATCCGCCGGCAGAGTAGTGTTCACCATTATTATCTTTATTGTTATAAATAGCGGCACCGTTGGAATGCGAAACGATTGTTTCGCCCGTAGGGCAAGCGCCAACGCCGCCGCCCCAGCCGCCAGCCTCATTTTCGGCAATCAACGTCTTTACGATATTGAGCTTGCCGCCCTTCTGGATAAAGACGCCACCGCCGCCCCAGTCGCCGCCGCGATCCTTACCCGTCATAGTCTTGTTGTTCGTAATGTAAATCTTGCTGTTCTCACCAGCGCTAATTGTTGCCATCGTACCAGTGTTGTCACCGCCAGCGATACGCAAACCGCCGCCCTCAGCGTTCTCCGCCACGTTGCCGGCAATCGTGCCGCCAGTCATTTCAAACCCGATGGTCTGGTTGTAAAAACCAGCGTAAACGCCACCGCCAGCCTCATGGGAGTAGTTAGCAGTAACTGAGCCACCCGTTATACTGAGCTTGCCACCATTTACACATGCAATGCCACCGCCACCGAGCAGGCCATTGTTAAACGATTCAGAGATATTGGAATCGACACGATTGTTAGTAATGCTTGCCGAATCGCTGATACTAACGCAAGCATTTTTGGTAAAGACGCCGCCGCCATAACCATTTTCGGGACTGCCGCCGCTGTTGCAAGTGTTTTCATACGTAGCGTTGCCAGAGATAATTCCGCCCGCAAGCTTCAGGGTGGCTCCCTTGTCAGCATAGATGCCGCCGCCAGAACCCGACTTGTTTCCCGCGACCACGCCGCCTGTCATTTCGAGACTGGCATTCGCGCCCGCCTTCTCGCCCGTTATGCACAGGCCACCGCCCCAGCCACCGCCGTTGCCATTGGTGACGTAACCGCCTTCGATTTTGACTTTACCCTCAGAAAAAATCACATGGCCGTCATCGCTCAGATTGGCGGCCGTGGTAATCATGCCGCCCTTGAGATCGAGCGTGCCGCCCTCTTTAACGGTGAACACATGCTTTACGGAACCGCTGTCCGATGCCGCATCAATAGCGCCAAAGCCCGTAACGACATGCCTGATCGTAGTCTCGGTTGTGCCGAGTCCATCTTGATTGGGCGTGCTCTTGGTCTCAAAGTAAGTAAGACTCTTAGGAGTGCCACTATTTGAGCCGTTTCCTGTTTCCCATTCCATAGACGCAAGATGACCCGCCGTCGTTTCGACCAGGGTCTGTTCGTCTTTTGTTTTACCTAAATCCTCGATAGTGAGTGTGGCTCCATTTTCGACCACAAAGAAGGAGTCTTTGTTGCCGGAACCACGGTAGAGCATGTGTCCCGCAAGATCGATAGCAGTGTCTTTGGTGATGGTGATCTGCTTATCCGAATAGGCAAAATCCGTCAGTCGGAACTTGCCGCCATTGGTGAACGTCTCAGCAATATTACCTTTCACCTCGTTATAGCCATCGGCACTGACGGTAGCGGGAGCGATAGCGTTTTCATCGTTAGTTTCATCATCAGAAGGCTGTGTATCGGAAGGCTGCGCGGCGCCCTTGGCCTCCGCGTCGTCGGACGGCAGTCCCGCGGCAGCGGCGTCTTCGCTCGCGCCATTCTCGGCATCATCGCTAATCTGCTTTTCGGCACCCCCGTTAGCGGTGCTGTCTACACCAGTAGACTCACTTGAGGAACCCTCCCCCATCACAGCTTCCTCGGCAGAAACCGTCTGGGCATCGTTGGCAATGGCCTGCGAGATTGGAGGCATGACGAGCGACAGTACCAGGCTCAACACGGAGGCTCCGCACAAAACGCCTGCCAGCACACGGCGCGTCGCTTTATTACTCTGCTTAGATTTGTCTGAATTTGCTTTCATCGATGTCTCCTCCCCAAGAGACCGCGATCTTGCTCTTTCACTATCAAACGTATCTGCGCAATCTGTAATTGCGCACGCTTAGTAATGACTATTCTAACGATTGTTTGAACATCTGGGCAAATAAACCGATAGTTTTGTAGCGAATTGTCAATTCTCTTGACAATTGCTCAGATTTACCTTCGTTTATTCGCTATCTATTTTTTGTTTCTACTGGTAATTTAGTTGCCCATCATTTTTTAATGGCATTAGATTTATTTGCACAACATTTTGCTCAAGAGTAAACATCCTGTAAACAGTCGAAAATTGACCGTGAACGGTAGGTCATTAACCGGGATGAATATCCTACCAAATTGATGAGAATATCTTAAACCCATCGGTGGTTAGAAGCATGATGTTCAGACAACAGTATTTGAATTTTCCCACAGATTTTAGGTACCAATTCGCCCAAATCGCCTGAGGCCACCATAAAAGCGCCTGTCCCCTTTGTGATGGTTCTCCCCCGGCGCTACAGCAGATGCTCCTCGACAAAGACCGCGATGCCGTCTTTGTCGTTACTCGCGGTTACAAAGTCGGCGGCGGCACGGGTGGCGTCGCTGCCATTTGCCATGGCCACGCCCACGCCGGCGTCAGCCACCATGCAGGTGTCGTTATCGGCATCGCCAAACACGCAGATGTTCTGGAGCTCCATGCCGTTGAGCTCCGCCACGCGCACAAGGCCGCGCGTCTTGGACACGCGCGGATCCATGAACTCGTAGAGCCGTTGCGTGGTCTGCAGAGCCGCAGCCTTAACAGTGTCGTCGGCGAGCGTCGACGCCCGCTCGATGACCTGCGGCATCGCCTCGGGCGCCATGGTAAACATCACCTTGGCCTGCGGCTCGCGCAAAAACTCGGAAAAGTCGACCACCTTGTAGGGCACGCCGTCGACACGCGACAAGTGCTCGACGCACGCATTGCTCTCGGGCACATAGAGCACGCCGTCCCGAGGGCAAACGGGCGTTGCCGGCAGGTCTGCCATGTGCTCGCAAATGCGCGCGATGGTCTCGCCCGGCAGCGGATAGCTCAGCTCGTTGATGCCGTGCGCACGATCGATGACTTCGGCGCCGCCGCAGCCCACCAGCACGTCTACCAGGCCTTCGATACCCCAGAGCCCAAACATGGCCTCGGTCGCCTGGGCGTCGCGCCCGGTGCACAGGCCAAAGAGCACGCCGCGCTCGCGCAGAGCGCGAATCGCCGCCACGGTGCGCGGGGACACCGTGTGCTGGCTCGTGAGCAGCGTGCCGTCGATATCGCAGAGTACGGCTTTAATGTGGCTGAAGGTGGTGTCCATGGGGGCCTTTCTGGGTTGTGCGACGGTGCTGGATGAGGTCGAAAGTGGTGTACATGGTATACCAAGGCGCAGGCGCGGCCCGTCAAAGCAAAAACCACCACAAAGGTGCCTGGCCCCTTTGTGGTGGCCGAACCCGCAGGGTGACCTGGCCCGGGGCGCAAAGCATCACAACATTCGACGTTTTTCGACAAAATCGCGATTTTCATCGAATGTTGTGATGGTTTTTACCGCTTTGCGGCACGATCCAAATGCCGGCGGCCAAACAGCAGCAACGCCGCGGGAACCGCCGTCACGACCATGCCCGCCCCTACGAGCGTCTGCTGCACGCCAAATGTCGCCGCCAGCCACGGAGCAAGCGCCAGCGGCGCCACGCCGGCGAACATGTTGCCAAAGCCCATGACCGAGTTCACGCGACCGAGCTGCTCGAGCGGGGCCATCGTTTGCACGATGGTGTTGTGGAGCGGGTTGACGACGCCCCAGGCCACGCCGAGGGCAATCTGGCCGACAAGGGCTACGCCCACGTACGGCGTTCCCACATAAATCAGACTTCCTACGCCCACGGACATGAGTGCCACGAGCAGCGTTTTGAGGCTGACGAAGAGCGGCGGCAAGTGGAGCGCGACCACGGCGCCCAGCACCGCGCCCAGACCGCTGGCCGACGAGAGCCAGCCCATCCATTCGACACCGACGTGCAGGACATCGCGGTAGAAGAACGACTCCAGCGGATCGAAGGCACCGTAGCCAAAGTTCGAAAGGAAAATAATGCAGAACAGCAGGGCGAGGACGCTGTTGGTAAAGACCGTCTTGATGCTGGTCGCGAAGGTGACGCGGGTGGATTTGCTGGAGTCGGAGCTTTGACTGGCAGTACTTGCCGTTGTGCTGCCGTCCGCAGGAGTACTTTCGCGCGCGGCGACGCGACCTCCTTGCGGCCTAAAGCCCCAACCGGCGGCGAGCGCCAGTACGGTAAAAATCACCATGAGCACGAACACCGCGCGTGACGATGCAGCCGCCGCGACAAAGCCGCCCAGTGTGGGGCCAACGATGATGCTCACGTTTGAGAGCATGGCGATGGCGGAGTTGATGTCTTTGAGCTCGACAGGATCGTCGGTGAGGTAGGCCGGATAGGATGTGGCGATGGACTGGGCGAACCCCATCACAAAGCCCAGGAGCACCGCGGCGAGCAGGACGATGCCGGTCGCGCTACCAAAAACGAGGATTGCCGCGCCGGTTGCCAGCGTGCCCACGATGCTCAGCAAGAAATGACGGCGCGGGCCCCAGGCGTCGAGCGCCGCGCCACCCGCAAAGGATCCCAAGATCACGAATACGTTCATAAAAAGGACGGCCAGCGATGTCGCCACAACCGAGGCATCGTCTGCATAGGTGAGCGTTCCGATGACACCGATAAAATAACTGGTCTGAAAGCCGGTATATATGAGGAAGCGCATTGCCACCAGGTGCTTAGCCTGCGCGGACAGCGATGATTGAGGCTTTGAGAAAAGAGAGGCGAGCATGGAGACTCCTTGTTTCATACGAATGCGGACGGCAGGCATTCGCCACCGTCTGTCAAATCAATCTATCCGCATGAAACATTAAGGACGCATCAAGCCCCTTCTCTCCGTTTTTCGCCCGTCATGAACTACTTGGTTGATTGTAAGGCATGTCCCACACATCGACCAAAGCAAAAACCACCACAAAGGGGCCTGGCCCCTTTGTGGTGGAGACAACGTTTGCCCAGATAAAACCTGCCAAATTAACCTGTCTTTTTTGGCTGGTTTTAGGCCAGATAATCTTGAATAAGGTCGCAGATGGCTCGGGCGTCGTTGATGTTGATGGCTCGGGTTGCAAAGCCGGCATCGAATGCCTGACGCGCCAGGGCTTCGTTGCAGGCAAGGGCCAGCGTGCGACCGTCGACCAGGTCGAGCGAGCTCTTGCCGCGCAGACGGTCGACACCGGAGCGCGCGACCACGATGTTGTCGAAGCCCTCGGTCTTGTAGCCCTCGATGATCACCACGTCGACATCGTTGTAACGCGACAGCAGCTCGCGCGCGGGCATCTCGTCCTCCTCGCGCGTGTCGGCGTACTCCGCCCAGCGCGTGGCGCAGATGAGTCCCACGTGCTTGGATCCGGCCTGGTGATGGCGCCAGGTATCCTTAGCGGGCACGTCGATATCAAAGCCGTGGTGCCCGTGATGCTTGAGCGAACCCACACGCAGGCCGCGACGGGTGAGCTCGGCGATAACCTTCTCGACAAGCGTAGTCTTACCCGAGTTTTGGTAGCCGATAAACGCGATCGCGGGGACGGCCGGAGCGGGAGCTACGGGTGCGACCGGAGCAGGCGCGCTTGAGGGCGCGCTGCCGTCGACGCCCGCAGCCTCAACAGCAGCAGCCTGGCGCTCGGCGCGATCCCACACGCCCGAACGGCCACCTTCCTTGTGCAGCAGGCGCACGTCGACGATCTCCATGCCGCGATCGACGGCCTTGCACATGTCGTAGATGGTCAGACACGCGGCACTCGCGCCGGTCAGGGCCTCCATCTCGATACCCGTCTTACCCGTCACGCCCGCCGTGACCAGCACGTGAAAGCCAACCTGTCCGTCCGCGCGCGCCGGCGCCCAGCCCTCGGGCACGTCCTCGGCCGGCGTCCCCGCCGGAGCGATGGGCACAATGTCGCACTTACTCTTGGTAATGAGCAACGGATGGCACATGGGAATGATATCGCTCGTGCGTTTGATGGCCATAATGCCCGCCACGCGTGCGCAGGCAAGCACGTCGCCCTTTTTGGCGCGGTCCTGCAGCACCATGGCCTGCGTCTCGGGGTGCATGAGGATGGTGCCCTCGGCGATGGCGATGCGATGAGTCTCGGCCTTGTCGGACACGTCGACCATGCGTACCTCGCCCTTGGCGTCCACGTGCGTCAGCTCGTCGCGACGGGCGTCGCGGGCGGACTCAGTGGCAGCACCGGCAGTCGGCTGCGCGGACGCGTCGGCGTTGCCAGCATTAGCCGCGACTGAGGCTTTGTGGGCAGACATCGCGGCCCTGCGAGCGGCCTTGGTGGCATCGGCGTACCTGCTCTTGGCCATATGATCATCCTCCGATTTGGGACATAAATCGTTGCGTGCCCTCAATTATCGCGTGTTCCTGCGGTTTGTGGGCCACGGCATCGCGCCAAATCGAAAGTACCTGCATATCATCACCACGGCGCAACGCCTCACGCACCGAATACTCGGCATCGCTGAACAGGCACGGACGCACGTTGCCATCGGCCGTCAGGCGCAGGCGGTTGCAATTCGCACAAAAATGGTTGGACATGGCGCTGATGAAACCGACCGTTCCCGCCGCGCCCGGAAAGTGCCAGTAGCGCGCAGGGCCCGCGCCGGCAGGAGCGTCGTTGATGTCGAGCGGCTCGAGCTCGCCCAGCCCCGCCGCGGCGGCCCCGGCATTGATGCGCGCCCGCAGCTCATCACTCGGCACGGTATCGCTCGCGTCCCACAGCTCGGGATTGAGCGCGGGCGCATGCGGGTCCACAGCGCAATGCGAGCTCGTGCGCTCGTCACCGATGGGCATGTATTCGATAAAGCGCAGGTGGATGGGACGATTGAGCGTGAGCCGCGCGAGGGCCGCCACATCCTGGTTGAGCCGGCGCACCACAACGCAGTTGACCTTAACGGGCTCAAAGCCCCAGGCCAGCGCCGCGTCGATGCCCGCCATGGTCTGCTCGAGTCGACCCAGGCGCGTGATCTTTCCAAAGAGCGTAGGGTCGAGTGTGTCGAGCGAAATGTTGACGCGATTAAGACCGGCGTCTTTGAGCTGCGGCGCCAACTTGGGCAGCAGGGCGCCATTGGTGGTGAGCGAGATGTCCTCGATCTGCGGAATCGCGCGGATGTCGCGAATGAGTGGAATGATACGGCGGCTGACCAGCGGCTCGCCACCCGTCAGGCGTACGCGGCGAATACCATCCCCCGCCACTAGGCGCACAAAGCGGGCGATTTCCTCGGCGCTGAGCAGCTCGTCGTGCGCCCGGGGCGCTACGCCATCGGCCGGCATGCAATAAATGCAGCGGAAATTGCATTTGTCGGTAACGGCAATGCGCAGGTAGTTGATATCGCGGCCAAAGCCGTCATGTTGCACGCGCCCGTCCACGCAGCCCTCCCCTCACGCGGCGTTTTATTCTTCGGAAAACATAATACCCCACGAGAGAATCATGCCGACACCCGTACGACAGGACAGGTCGCTTCGAGCAAAACGGACTTTCCAAGCCCATCCTCAGCACACAAACCATCACAACATTCGATGCTTTTCCCGATTTTGGCAAAAAACGTCGAATGTTGTGATGGTTTGCCTGCCCACGGCACCCCGCAGAAGGACCAAAGCGCCCCTAAAGGCCGCCGTCCCAGTGCCGAATCACGAATTCTCGCAGGTCGTTCTGACGTTTCTGGAATGTCTCGCTTCGGTCGCACTTGAGACCCATAGCGAGCGCGATGGCATTCATCGCCCGATGCAATTGCAGTTGATGGGCAAACTGAGTCCCGGTGAGGACGATCATCCTAAAGCCCAGCGCGCTCAGCACGGTCATACGCTCCGCGTCCGACGCGCTGCGCTGTTTATCAAGATGGTCCGAGCCGTTGTATTCAATCCCCGTACCGCTCGCAGGCGCATATACGTCGATCTCGAAATACCCGGCCTTTGCGAGATATTTGAACTCGCTGGGAACATCGACCCGATGGTTGAGCTCGATCTTGGCGTATCCCAGCCCGCCCTGGGAACGTTTTGCTACGACCATGATTGCGGTGGCCGTCTCCATGGGCGACCGCGCGCCATCGTGCACGCGCCTGAGCACGGCGGCCGCGCGTATAGCCCCCTGACGAGATCGGTTCTCATTGCAATAAGCAATCAAGTCGGCAACGGTATACCTCTGCCCCATCTCGATATAATCGTCTGTCGACAGATGATTCAAATGGTATCGGGCGCAGATTTCGTAGCCATATTCCAGCTGCTCGGGCTCACTCATCCACGAACCCGCTTGGACAAAGCACATGGCCTCATCAACCACTAGAAGGCCCTCTGCCACCTCGATAAGATGGCCTGGAGGTACCGGCGCCCCAAACACGTGGCACCTAAATCCAGCCGGCGTCGAGCGCTCAAAATCGAAGTTAACGAGCGTATCAATATGATCGAGCTCTTCTCGTGGAATACCAAGAGAAACCAGATAGTCGGCAACGATCCCAACTGCCGTTGAAGCCCTCAGCCCCTTGGCGTCGAGTCCCAATTTGGGCAGGCTCGCGGTCGACTCCGCCTCGTTAGCAAGCGAGTCCTCATCGTATAGACTGCTTGCTCGCGAGAGCGGCTCGGACAGGCGCGCCACGTTATGGTACAGCCAGGCAGTCTTATGGGACAGGACGATCGGCAGGTCCATGAGCCCTCCAATGGAGTCGGATAACCAACCTTATTCCCCTGCCCACGGGTCCACACACCTTCGTGCGCAAGAAAGCGATTCCACCCGGTCGAGTGGCAGAAAAACCATCACAACATTCGATGCTTTTCCCGTTTTTGGCAAAAACGTTGAATGTTGTGATGGTTTGAGGCGAGGTGAGGCGCACGGAGGGGCCAAAGGATCGTGCTTGGAGCGTGACTATTTTCGCCCCACTGCCAACACAAACCTTGACTCTACAATCGTTGTAGGGTTTTCACTACACTGGTACGTAAACAGACCAAGCCAGAAAGCCCCGCCCATGGAACACGACCTCACACGCGGCAATGTCCTTAAGACCATCGCGGTCTTTGCCCTGCCCTATATGCTCTCGTACTTTTTGCAGATGCTCTACGGCATGGCCGACCTGTACATGATGGGGCAGTTTAGCGGTGCCGCCGGCATCACCGCCGTGGGCAATGGCGCGCAGACGCTCTATATCATTACCGTGACGCTCGTGGGCCTGGCCATGGGAACGACGGTCATCGTCGGCCACGCCGTGGGCTCGCGCCGCTTCGACCGCGCCGAGACCGCCATCGGCAACACCATCACGCTGTTTATGGGCGTCTCGGTGGTACTGGCCGTCATCTTGTTTGCACTATGCCCGCAGGTTGTGGCGCTCATTGGCACGCCGCCCGAGGCGGTCGAAGGCACCACCGCCTACCTGCGTATCTGCTTTGTCGGCATTCCGTTTATCGCCGCATACAACATTCTCTCGGCCATCTTTCGCGGGCTGGGCGATTCGCGCTCGCCCATGTACGTGATCGGCGTGGCATGCATCATCAACATCGCGCTCGACTTTCTGTTTATCGGCCACATGGGGCTCGGTCCCGTGGGCGCGGCGCTCGGCACGGTAACCGCCCAGACGGCAAGCGTTGCCCTCGCGCTCGTATGGCTCAAGAGCCGTCGCACGAACATCCATGTTAAGCGCAGCGACCTGCGTCCCCAGCCCGAGGTGCTCGGCAGCATCCTTAAAATCGGCGTGCCCGTGGCCGTGCAGGACGGCTGCATCCAGGTGGCGTTTATGTTCATCACCGTCATCGCCAACCACCGAGGGCTCGTCGACGCCGCCGCCGTAGGCCTGGTCGAAAAGATGATCAGTTTCTTGTTCATTGTGCCGAGTTCCATGGGTGCCACCGTCAGCGCGCTCACGGCGCAAAACGCCGGCGCGGGCAAAGGCGACCGCGCGCGTCAGGTGCTCAAAGATGCCATGACCATCTCGGTGGTGTACGGCTGCCTGATCACGGCGCTGATGTGGCTGGTGGCTCCGGCGTTTATCGGCTTTTTTGCCAAGGATCCCGCGGTGGTCGCGGCCGGTACCGGCTATATGCACAGTTATATTTTCGATGCAATCTTTGCCGGCATCCACATTTGCTTTAGCGGCTTTTTCGCTGCGTATGGCAAGAGTTACATCGGCTTTGCGCACAACGTGCTGGCGGTGGCGCTCATTCGCGTGCCCGGCGCCTGGCTGCTGTCGAACGCCTATTCCGACACGCTGTTTCCCATGGGCATCGCCTCGCCGTGCGGGTCAATTCTGTCGGCAGTCATTTGCGTGATGGCATTCACCGTACTCAACCGCCGCGGAGCTTTTGACAAACTGATGGCGTAGCGGGGCAACGCGAAATCGCCCTCATCGACGACATCATCAGCGACGATCCCGCGACCTATGTGACGCAGATCACGGTGCCGGTTACCCCGGCAAAGTAAGAACCGCCCGGAAAGCATCGTGCTTCCGGGCGGTTCTTCAATTTGACTATTGATGCCTTAAGCCTGGGGCACCTGACCAGTCGCCAGGATCTGCTCGAGCGCGTCCTCATCCAGCACGGGTACGCCCAGCTGCTCGGCCTTGGTGAGCTTGGAGCCCGCTTTGGGGCCGGCGACCAGATAGCTCGTCTTCTTTGACACGCTGCCCGAAACCTTGGCACCGAGCACCTTGAGCGCCGCACCCGCCTCGTCGCGCGTGCGATTGACAAGCGTGCCAGTAAGCACGAAAGTCAGACCCGCGAGCGGCTGTGCGTCGGCGAGCTCGCCTGCCACGCCAGCGTCGGCTGCGGCTTGCGCGTGCGCGGCGCCCAAGTCGACCTCGAGCGACAGACCCGCCTGGCGCAGGCGTTCCAGCACGGCAAGGTTCTCGGGCACGGCCAGGAACTGCTTAACGCTCGCCGCAATCTTGGGGCCGATGCCCTCGCACTCGGCAATATCCTCTTCGCTCGCCAAGATGAGCTTGTCAATCGACAGGAATCGCTCGGCGATGACCTCGCCCACGCTCTTGCCCACATGGCGGATACCCAGGGCAAACAGCACGCGACCGAGCGGCTGGCTCTTGGACTTGTTGAGCTCGGCGATGATTTTCTCGGCCGTCTTGAGGCCTACCGGAATGGGGTCGCCCTTCTTGACGCCCTTTTTGCTGTTGGAGCTGGCATAGGTACGCCCCGTGTCCAGGCCGGCGATGTCGTCGACCGTGAGCTGGTAGAAGTCCGCGACATCGTGGATCAGCCCGGCGGCGATCATCTTGTCGACGATCTCGTCGCCCAGGCCGTCGACGTCCATGCAGCCGCGGCTCACCCAGTGGAGCAGGCGCTCCTTGAGCTGCGCCGGGCAGTCGATGGACACGCAGCGGTAGGCCACCTCGCCGTCCTCGTGGACCACGGGGCTACCGCACACGGGGCAGACCTCGGGCATGTGCCAGTCGACCGAATCGGCCGGGCGCTTGTCGAGCACCGGACCCACGACCTCGGGGATAACGTCGCCCGCCTTGTGCACGATGATAGTGTCGCCCTCACGCACGTTTTTGCGGCGAATCTCGTCGATGTTGTGCAGCGTGGCGCGCGCGATGGTGGAGCCGGCAACCGTCACCGGGTCGAACTCGGCGACCGGCGTGAGCACACCGGTGCGGCCCACCTGAATGCGAATCTCGCGCAGGACGGTCTGCTTTTCCTCGGGCGGGAACTTAAAGGCAATGGCCCAGCGCGGCGCGCGGGCGGTAAAGCCCAGGTCGAGCTGCTGCTGGAAGCTGTCGACCTTTACGACCACGCCGTCGATGTCGTAATCCAGGTCACCGCGGTGCTCGAGCGCCTGGGCACAGAACTCGTGGACCTCGGCCGGCGTGGCGCAACGAGCCACGTTGGGGTTGACGCTAAAGCCGGCACTGCGCAGCCAATCCAGAAACTCGCGCTGGCTGTGGACGTGCAGCGGGTCGGTATCGGCGATAGCATAGATAAAGGTGGCAAGGTCGCGGCGCGCCGTGACCTTTGGATCCTTTTGGCGTAAGGATCCTGCGGCGGCGTTGCGCGGGTTGGCGAAGGGGTCGCGACCCTCGGCATCGGCCTCGTCGTTCAGGCGCACAAAGCTGCCCTTTGGCATATAGACCTCGCCGCGCACCTCGATGGTGCGCCCGCGGTCGGCGCCCATGTGAGCGAGCGCCGGCTCGGACAGGTGCATGGGCACGTCCTTGATGGTTCGCACGTTGAGCGACACGTCCTCGCCCGTGGTGCCGTCGCCGCGCGTGGCCGCGCGCACAAAGGTGCCGTTTTGGTAGGTAAGCGCCACGCCCAGGCCGTCGATCTTAAGCTCGCAGGTATAGGTAACGCTGCCGGCACCGAGGGCATCTTCAGTGCGCTGGAGCCATGCGTCGAGCTCATCCAGATCCATGGCATCGTCCATGGAATACATGCGCGCCATGTGCGTGACCGGCGTAAACTGCTCGCTCACATAACCGCCCACGCGCTGGGTATAGCTGTCGGACGTCACCAGGTCTGGGTAGGTGGCCTCGATTTCCTGCAGTTCAACGAGCATTTTGTCAAAGGCGGCGTCCGTGATCTCGGGCGCATCGAGCATGTAGTAGCGATAGGCGTGGTAATCGAGCTCGTGGCGCAGCTCGGCCGCGCGCGCTGCCGCCCGGGCATGGGCGTCGGTCGGTGCGGCGGCATCCGCGCTCGCGGGCGTTTCGGTATCGATGTCCACGCCGTCACCAAACAGGCTCGATTGCTCCATAGCGGCACTCCTTCGCTCGATTTCAAACGGATACAAGAGTACCACCGGTCGCAACGGGGTCGAATAGCGGTCTCAAACCGCACCGAATCGGCAGCCGCCAGACCGGGGTGGACAGCTAGTTCAGATACGTATAATTCTGCGAGCCTGGTCGTGTTCAGACGTCATCATTCCAGCCAATTTGGCCGCCCCGGGGGCTGCACGACCGACTCGTTCCCCTTTCTAGACTCCCATCCGAACCCCTTCCCCATCCCAAAACAGCTCAAAACGCATGCTGAACCGCCTCGGATTTATACGTATCTGAACTAACTGTCCAGGCTCACCCAGAATCGAGCAACTTCATATGCTCCTTTTTTAACTCAATTTATCGCAGTTAATATTTTATATTGTGTTTGCAATATATTTTGGTATTATCAACGTGAGGTGATTGAAATGAAGAATCAGTCCAAACGTTTCCTAACCATCCTCGTCCCCCTTGTCCTTATAGCAGCCGCTTTGCTCGGCTTTTTCTGGAAGGACATTCCCTTTTCGAAAGACCTTTCCTTGCGGGGCGAAGTCGTTGCTGTGTATCACCCTTCCGCCAGCGGGGCAAGCGAAGGCCGCTTCGTTATCGCAAGCGAGCAATTCCAATCCGCACCGCTGCACCTCAACTTCAAAATCGATTCAACCATCCCCATTAAGGATCAGGATGGTAAGAAGGCAGAAGTCGGAGCCATCAAAGAAGGTGTCTACGTTGACGTAACCTGCACCGTCAACACCAGCAGCGATCCCGATCCCACAAAGCTGCCCGCCCTCATAACGCCAACAGCCATCATGATTACGCAAAAGGAATAGCTCGATGTCAGAAAGGAGTTTAAAAAATAATCACCAGACAGTTAGAAGCCAATGATGAAAAAGGTTGCTTATTTACTCGCCGTCTGCCTTGTTGGGTTATCGTGCATGACCGCGCAGCCCGCCTTCGCAGCAGAAACCCATTCCTCTATCATTTCACCAGTTGCCGAAAGTCGTTCAATCTACACCGCCGAAACCACCCTCGCCTATTCGAACGGCGTCAGGCTCCATGTTACTTACACTGTTAACGATACCTATGGAACGATAACAGGCATCAAATCCATAAAGAACTGGACCTCCAATTCTCGAGTAAGCAACATCAGCTGGACTTATAGATACGGACTCAGCAACGGAAGCGTCGTCGTAACTGTTACTTACTATTACAACGGCAGTTGGCATTCTGAAGCAAGAACTATCTATGCTTAGGATTTTTTGGCTGCGGCATTGCCGCAGCCTTTTTGGGGTTAATTATGGAAAGCTCAGATAAACGATGCTGTTTTAGCAATGTGATGTTGCTCGCCACTTTGTCTGTCGCAGCAATCATGGCGGCCTTCTCAGCGTTCAGCGTTGCCAACGAGGCGCGGGAGGTGCTCTTTGCACCCACTCCCTTCTATATTAATGGTGAGTCCATTCCGAGCGCCGTCCTTACCGCACTTGCCATCCGCGATGTTCTGGCCCTGGCGCTCTCAATCGCATGCCTGATTGTCTACTTGAACTTCTGCTTTGACGTCGTCAGTACTCAGTCGATATTCACGCGAAAACAATGCCGGCGTTTTCTGGTTGTTGGGCTTCTGCTGCTCATTTCTTCAATTGTCTCGATTACCTTCGATAACCTGTGTGCCGTCCAGCTCCCCAACGACGTCAGTATTACTGCAATTGGTATCTTTGGTTTTAACGCTTGGACACTGGTTCTCGCTTTGTTTGCGCTATCCCTTTCGGCTATCTTTGAGTACGGGCGACTCTTGCAGTCGGACGTTGACGCCATTATTTAGAAGGAGGGCAGCATGCCAATCGTCATGAGACTCGATCGCGTCATGGCGGATCGCAAAATGTCCTCTCAAGAACTTGCCGACATTATCGGCATCTCGCCCGTTAACGTTTCGCGCATTAAAACGGGGCGGCTCAAGGGCATTCGCTTTTCGACGTTGACCGCGATGTGCGAGGCACTTCACTGCAAACCTGGCGACATCATTGACTGGATGTCAGACGAAGAGTACATCGAGGCATTTGGAAGCCTTCCCAGCGACGAAGACTAACCAAAATGATCCGTTTTCCTCCATCCCCAACGGATCGATGAGAAAAGAGGGGGCTGTCCCGCATTGACGGGACAGCCCCCTCTGGCATCGGTATGTGCGGCTCGTTAGTAGCCCTGGCCGTAGCCCTGGCCCTGCTGGCCCAGCAGCTCCTCCAGATACTGGCGCAACTGCTCGTCAGTAATGCCGCCGTTGCCGGTGTCGGTCGCGCTGTCGTCCTGCTGCTGGCTCTGCAGCTCCTCGTCAGAGCCCAGCTCAACCGTGACCTTCTTCTCTTCCTTGCCGCGCATGAGCGTGATCTCGACCTTCTCGCCCACCTCGTGGCTGCGCAGAGCGATGATCAGGCCATCGGCGCTCGTAATCTCATCGTCGCCCAGCTTGGTAATGACATCGCCCTCTTGGATGCCGGCCTTGGCAGCGGGACCGTCCTCGACGACGCTTGCCACGTAGGCGCCGCTATCGGTGCTGAGCTTGTTGGTACGGGCATTGAGCGCATTGACGCTCGAAAGCGTGGCGCCCAGGTACGGATGAACCGGCGTCTTGCCATCGATGATCTGGTCGGCAATGTTCTTGGCATAGTTGACCGGAATGGCAAAGCCCACGCCCGAGCTGGAGCCCGAATAGCTCTCGATGAGCGAGTTGATACCCACGAGCTCGCCGTTGTCGTTGACGAGCGCGCCGCCGGAGTTGCCCGGGTTGATGGCAGCATCGGTCTGGATCATGTTGGCGTAGATGGTGTTGCCGCTGGTAGAGCTCATGGCCGTGGAGCGATAGAGCGCCGACACGATGCCCGTGGAGACGGACTGCTCGTTGCCGAACGGCGAGCCGATCGCCATGACCCACTCGCCCACGTTGAGCTTGGAGGAGTCGCCGATCTCGATCGGGGTGAGCTTGGAGGCGTCAGCATCCTTGAGCTTGATGACGGCGAGGTCGCTCGAGGCATCGTTGCCCACGAACTCAGCCTCGTAGGTGGTGCCGTCGTCCATGGTCACCACGTACTGGTCGTAGCCGTCGACCACGTGGTTGTTGGTGAGGATGTGGCCCTCGGTATCGAGCACCACGCCCGAACCGACGCTGCCCGAGCTATCCGACTCATCGGCAGACTGCGAAAGCGAGCCATTCTGGCTACCGCTCGAAGTGGCGGTGATGGAAACGACGGAAGGCAGGGCCTTGGCAGAAACGGCCTCGGCCAGCGTGGTGTCCTCGGAGTCGATGGTGATCTTTTGCGTCGATGAACCCGAAGCACCCGCCGTCACGGCATTCTTTCCGCCGCCAATATTGAGCGTGCCACTCATAATGAGCGCGATGACCAGCAGAGCGCCGCACGCACAGCCGGCGAGTGCCGTAATAAAGATCGGCAGCTTTTTGGTCTTGGTCTTGACCACCGTGTGCTTATTTACAACCTGCTGGCTGCCTAGCGGCTGGCCGGTCTGCGTGTCGTAAGCCTGCACGTAGGGAATGTTGCCGTCGGCAGGCGTCGACTCCACCTGCACACGCGGCTGCTGCTGGGTCTCGCCAGCGCTGCCCGCATCCTGGGGACGCTGGGAATCGTTCTCGCTCATGGCTGCGATCCTTTCGTCAAATAACCAAAGGCCCGCCAAACATGTGGCGGGCCATCATTGTTCACGTTGATTTGTACCCCAAGCTGGGCAGTCCCGAGCACTAGATGCCAAGATTTCAGCTTTGCTTAAGTAATGACATGCTTATAAGCCAATTCGTTTTATGCCGTCATGTCTATTCAATATAACAGTCGATAGCAAAATTATATGTTGAATCGTTAATAAAGTCCGTAATCGTCGCACCCATGCCTGATCCGCACGTCCATTTATCCTTCTCCGCGTCGTATGGCGTTGGCCCCCACCCCGTTTCATATGATGCTTCGCTTTCTGTGAAGTAGTTCATCACATATTTATCTTTCTGCATGAGCGCATACCAAGCGTTTGCGTACATCACAAGCGGATCGATTTGGACTATCGAGTACTTTCCGGAACGAATCTCAATTTCTGTTTTATCGTTATAATAAGCGACTGTGAGCTCAATCTTGGCAAGCAGCGGCAACGTTTCATCTGATTCCCTCTGGATTGTTATGACATCACCGGCCATAGCGTCGGCAGACACAGTTTTGCTCTCTGGCGTGAAAATAGTCTCTCTGCTTCTTGTTCGCGTTTTTTCATTGCCATTTTCATCTCTGACCACCGTGTCGACTACGAGCGTCAATCGCTTCTGAGCGTCCGGCAACTCCACGGCTTCTGCCATCCCGGCTCGCATCAAAATAGGAGCCCCCGCCATCAGACCTAAGAACTGCTTTCTATCAATCATTCTTCATTCCCCTTGTCTACTTGATTTGACTTTCTCAGCTGAATGGGGATACAGAACAGTCCCGTCAAGTTCCTTATCTTCCACAAAAACTAGAATCCATTTATCACCTGCTTTCAACCCTGAGACATATCCGGAACTTGACTTACGGCGCATATCGATTCTCTTACGGCAACCACTTGGCATAAGCGCCTCAAATTGCCCGTTATGAACATCCGATAGAGCACGCACCTCGACTGCAACAACCGTGTCGTTTTCTCCCCCATTAGTCGCCCTTAACAGAAAGAAGCTCGCTGCGGTGAGCAAAGCAAAGGAAAGCACCAATAGGAGCATTGCCCTTCGAATGAACTTGTCGCCGTTCACGAGTACAATCAACCCTTGCAATATGTGCCATCGTGAGACGTGTAAATTGATACGTCATATGGAAGAAACTGTAGCTGGTTTGTCCATCCATTCCAAACAACAAGCAGGTACTTCTTGGCATTCGAGTATGTGTTATGCATTGCCACGTAGCCCACAACTGCCATTGCGTGCCCGCTGCCATTTGACCGGAGCCTTCCAGAGAAAATACTCAGATTCCCCGAGTCGGTATTCACCCTAAAGGAATCCCATGACGGATACCAAACGAATGACGTCTCAAGCTCCTTGCCTCGTCTTGCACAAAACTCCTTTAAGGCCGGAGCGGGTTTGTCAGGAGAAGTCTTGCCTTGAGTAAAGTACAGACCAGTCGCTTGATCATATTTCTTTCCTCCTTCTTCTTCCCATGTCCCCGACAGCCTCCAAAGCTCCGAGTATAAATCGGACAATTTAAGGCGGTTCAAAGTCACATAGTGACTGCTAACTGCAAACATTGCCGAAACAGCGCAAGCATAAGTCCCCGTTTCTTTGATAACTTCTGTTTGCGTTGGCGTTATTATTCCCGAAACCGTTTTGCTCGCATCAACAACATATCCCTGTTTATACAAATCCTTGGCAGATACAAAAACGTCATCGAAATGTTCCGGCGATCCGCTGCGATTGCCTCCCGAGGACAATTTATTTGGTACTTTTTTTCCACTTGCGTCTAAAACAATGTTTTTATCTAAGTCGGCAACGCCAACAGTTAGCTCGTCAATCTTTAACGCAACGACGTTATCCGAGGATGCGAGGAGTGCAATTTCTTCGCTTGCACTCTCGATAGGTAAAAGAGCGTTCGGAGCCAAGCAGTATTCGCTGATCCACCAAGATCGCTCTGAATCAAATACGACGTAGCCATAGTTAACGTCATCCCGCTTCGCACGAACGATATACCCGATTGATTCCCCATCGGAATTCACCATTTTTACTGGGTCACAAGCGGTCACCGGCTCATCCGATACATCATCAAAGAAAGCCTGCGCTTGCTCCACAGCTATTTGCGGTGTGACACGGACCAAGTCGTCGTCTCCAAAAACCAACCTTGGAGACATCAGGGCGGCAAGCAACACTATGAATCCGACAATCACCTTTCTCGAATAACGCATTTCTTCCTCCATCCGTGTAGTAGGGAGATACGGTAACTAAATGATATTCGCTAGATAGTGTTATACGTTTGATATTGTTTTTACTGACACACTTTTAATCGGTGAAAGGTCTTCTTTTCGCCCTAAACGAGAAAAGGGTACTGGAGAAATCTCCGGTACCCTCACATTGCCCTCTATTTACTTGCTAGTCCTTAAACAGATAGCCCACGCCGCGGACAGTGGTGATGTGCGCCGCGATCTGCGGACCCACCTTGGAGCGGATGCGTCGAATGTGCACGTCGACGGTGCGCGTGCCGCCGCAGTACTCAAAGCCCCACACGCGGTGCAGCAGCACCTCGCGGCTGTAGGCGCGGTTGGGGTGCGTCGCCAAAAAGCTCAGCAGCGAGTACTCCATCAGCGTCAGGTCGATGGGCTCATCATCGAGCGTCACCTGGTAGGTGGCCAGGTTGATCTCGAGGTTATCGATGTTGAGCACATCGTCGGCGGCGACGGTCTCCTCCTCGCCCATCAGGCGCTGCGCGCGAGCCTTGAGTTCGTTGGGCGTCGCCGTGGGGCATACAAAGTCGGCATGCGCGTGATTGGGCAGGCGCAGGGTGCCGAGCGCCTCGTCGTCGACGATCACCAACATGGGGACGCCGCCGCGATCGTCAAGCCACTTGGCAATCTGATCGATGCGGTCGCTGCGGATGCCGTCGGAATCGAGGATCAGCAGGTCAAAGTCGTGCGCCGCAGTCGGCGAATCGGGGGTTGCCAGGCTCACCTCGACACCCAGGGTGGTCGTCAAGCTGCGGGCAAACTCGTGGAAGCGCGTCGTGCGCGCCATGAACAGGGCACTCTTTTCGGACATATCGGCCTCCAAAGAAATGAGCTCAATCGTACTGGAACGAACCAGCGCGATTAGGAGTTCGCCAGGTAGTGCTTGATCTCCCACTCGGTGATCGTAGACTCAAACTTATGCCACTCGTCGCGCTTCTTTTTGAGGAAGAAGCTGTGGATGTGCTCGCCGAGGGCATCCTTCATAAACTGCGAGTCCTCAAACACGTCGAGCGCCTCTTTGAGCGAGCGCGGCAGCGGCGTGTAGCCGGCCTCGACCATCTGGCGGTCGGTAAGCTTGAGCGTCTCGGCCGTGGCCTCGGGCGGGAGCTCCAGCTTGCGCTCGATGCCGTCCAGACCAGCCGCCAGCGTGACGGCGTTGACCAGGTACGGGTTGGCCATGGGGTCGGGGCTGCGAAGCTCGATGCGCGTGGACAGCTGCTTGCCGGGCTTGTAGACCGGAATGCGGACCATACTCGCGCGGTTGCGCAGGCCCCACGTGGCGTACTGCGGCACGGAGTCGCCGCCCGTGGTGATGCGCTTGTACGAGTTGACCGTGGGGTTAGTGATGGCGCTGATCTCGCGCGCGTGCGCCAAGATGCCGGCCATGTAGTGCTTGGCGATATCGGAGAGGTGGTACTTCTCGTCGTCCTCGCCCCAAAAGACGTTGTTGCCGTCGTGGTCGAATAGCGACTGGCACAGGAACATAGCGCTGCCGTCCTCGCCCGCCAACGGCTTGGGCATAAAGGAGGCGTGGCACCCGCTCTCGTAAGCCTGCTGCTTAATGATGAGTTTGGCCGTGGTGATGGCGTCGGACATGCTCAGGGCCTCGGCGTGGCGCAGGCTCATGCCGTGCTGCGAGCGGCCGGCGGCGTGGAAGGTGTACTCCACGGGCACGGACATCTTCTCGAGCGTGAGGACCGTGTTGCGGCGCAGGTCGCGAGCGGCATCGCTCACCGAAAGATCGAAGTAGCCCACGTTGTCGAGCGGCTCGGGGGTGTGCTCGTCGGGGAAGTAGTAATACTCCAGCTCGGCGCCCACGTTGAGCAGGTAGCCAGCCTTCTCGGCCTTATAGAACATGCGGCGCAACGCATCGCGCGGATCGCCGGCAAACGGCTTGCGGTCGGGGGTGCACACGTCGCAGAACACGCGGGCGACGCCGTTGTGGCTCGGACGCCACGGCAAAATCTGGAAGGTCGAAGCATCGGGGAATGCCAGCATGTCGGCTTCCTCGGGCGTGGCAAAGCCCTCGATGGCCGAGCCGTCAAAGCCAATACCCTCCTCAAAAGCGACCTCGAGGTCCTCGGGGCTAATGGCAAAGTTCTTGAGGCGGCCGAGAATGTCGACAAACCACAGACGCACAAAGCGGATGTCACGCTGCTCTACGGAGCGGAGTACGTAATCGATGTTCTGCTGGTTCATGTCGTTCCCCTTTCTTTCGGGCGGGTTTCGACTGGTCTATATCGCAGATACTATCGCAGAAAAATGTTTCCGCAGGGTTAAAGCGTATCAAGCGCTCAAAAAACGTGCGCGAACAGGCAGTTGCGAACGAATGGTTAGCGCGAGGTTGATGCGCGATGTTCGATGTGGCCGGGAATCTCGATGCGTTTGGGCGCCAGCTTTGCGGCCTCGCCCACCGTAGTGGTAACAACGTCAATGCGCTCGGAGAGGCGCTCGACCACGCACTCGGCGATGGTAAGGGTGTCTTGCGCGGCCGTGGTCACACCGCCAAAGAGCACGTGGTTCCAGGGGTAATCGTCAAACGTCGCGATTCTGAGACCAGCCGGCAACGAGGGACCAAGCTGCGCCAGTGCCTCGGTCAGACGCAGGAAGACCAGGCCGTTGACGGCAATGAGGCCGAGCTTTTTACCAGCATAGTCACGCATGGTCTCGTCCAAGCGGCCGATGCCCGTGGCGCCACCGTCGCCCAGGGTGACAACCTCGCCGGCAAGGCCGCGGCGCGAAAGCTCGTCGGTAAAGGCGTCAGCGCGCTCTCGACGCACGGGACTATCGTCGCTTGCCTCGGTGAGCAGGCACAGGCGCTCGCTGCCCGCAGCGGCCAGGGCGTCTACCAACCCGGCGACCAGCTCACGGTTGTTCGATGTCACCAGATCGACACCGCCGTCGGCAACATCGCGGTCGAGCAGCACAACGGGCAGACGTCCCACTACCGCGGCGATCGCCTCGTCATTACCTCCGCAGGTGTTGACGACCAGGCCGTCCACGCCGGCATCGATAAGTCTGGTGAGCGACTCCGCTTCCTTAGCGGGGTCGTTGCCACTAATGGCCGTCATAAGCGAGCAGCCGCGCGCGGCGGCACTGGCGGAAAGTCCTTCGAGCATGGCGCTCGAGAACGGGTTGGCGATGTCGGCCAAAATCACGCCGATGAGGTTGGTGCGCGAGCTGCGCAGATTGCGCGCGGCGGCACGCGGGCGATAGCCGGTGCGCTCGATAACCGCCGCGATGCGAGCACGGGTTTCCTCGGTCATTTGCCCGGGGCGGTTATTGAGATAGCGCGAGACCGTGGCCGGGCTCACACCCGCCTCGGCGGCAATGTCCTTGATTCTCATCTGCGCCATAGCGCACCCCGTTTCCCATTTGTCGGCGGTCTGAGCCATTTTAGGCATTTTTTTAAAAATCTCGGTTGCAAAACGCTGTAGGTGAGTAGCATCGTTTTTGCGTCTCGAGCAGATGCGATGATGGGCTAGATATTCGAGTCTTTGGACAGCTCAAAGTAGTCGGGATGCAAGGCAATAACCGGACCCTGCTCCTCGGGCATTAGATGCAAATGCGTCTCTGCCAGATAGCTCGCCGTGTCGGTATCGCCCTTCTTAATGGCCTCGAGAATCCGGCGATGCTGCCCACGGATCGGCTCCCAGTCCAGATCCTGCGACACCATACGCAACCAGTTGTATCGCTCAAAGTGCGTATTGACGCTCTTCATCCAATCCCACAACATGTGACGGCCGGCAATCGCAAAACACGTCTCATGGAACAGGTTGTCCAGGTCGAAAAAGCGACGCGTTTCGCCATGGTCGAGCGACTCGGACTCGGCAAGAATCTGCTCAAGCCGCTGCTTTTGCTCGGGCGTAGCAGCCGAACAACATTTAATGAGTACGCTTCTTTCGAGCTTTTCGCGCAAGAAACAGGCATTCTCGGCGTGTTCCATGCTGATCTTAGAAACGTAGGTGCCGCTTTTGGGACGTGTTTCGACCAGCTCCTGCTCGCGCAGGCGCACAAAGGATTCGCGAATGGGCGTGCGCCCGATTCCCGTCTCCTTTTCCAGACCAATCGCCGAAAGGCGCGTGCCGGGCTTGAGCTCGGCATAGATGATCTTGGAGCGCAATGCGTTGTATGCCTGATCTTGCAGGCTCTGATAATGCTGGTGTTGTTCCATAAAGCCCTCGGATGAAGCCCACGGTTTGTCGAATATCACCATGCAATACTATCGCATCCCCTATCTCCTCAGTTGCGGTGAAATAGGGCGCGCTCGCGTCGCCAGAATCACAAGAGCAAGCGGCGGCATCCCGAAACCCGGGACGCCGCCGCTGTTTTGCTATCGGATGGCACAGAGACACCTGGCCCCATGCACCAAGGGATTAACTAGAGCTCGCAGGCAACCTTGTAGCCGTCGCCGATGGCATCGCGGATGTTGCCGCACTTGTTGGCGTCGCCCAGCACGTGGGTGGTAACGCCGGCAGCGGCAAGGTCGTCGGCCAACTTGGTATTGGGACGATAGCCCATGGCAAGCACCAGCGTATCGGCACCGGTGATGGTGTGGACCTCGCCGTCCTTTTCGTAGCTGATGGTGTCCTCGGTAATCTCGGTCACCTTAGCCTCAGTCAGCACATGGACGCCCTTGGAGAGCATGCGCGTGATGAGCACCGCGCGACCGGCACCGCCCTCGTTGGCGGCGAGCGTCTTGGTCATCTCGATAACGGTGACATCGCGATTGGCCGGCGAGAGGTCATTGACCAACGGGGCCAAGTAATCGGCCGTCTCGCAGCCAACGGTGCCGCCGCCCACGATAACGATCTTCTTGCCCGGGAACGCCTTGCCACCCAGCAGGTCGTCAGCCGTCATAACCTGCTTAAAGCCCTGCATGAAGGCCGGAGCGATGGGCTCGGCGCCATAAGCTAGGACGACCTCGTAGCCGGCGTAGTCACGCTGAATGTCCTCGGCAGTAAGCTCGGTGCCAAATACGCACTTCACGCCGGCCTCGGCCAGGCGACGATACTGATACTTGATCACGCGGGTGAGTTCCTGCTTTGCCGGCGGAACGGCTGCGATACGCATCTCGCCGCCCGGCTCGTCCTGCTTATCCACGAGCACCACGTTGTGACCGCGCTTGGTGGCAATGAACGCCGCCTCCATGCCCGCGGGACCGGCGCCCACAACCAGTACGTTCTTGGCCTCGGCGGCAGGCTCGTAGCCGGCCTCGTCGCGCTCCACGTCCGGGTTGACGGTGCAGGAGATGCGCTTGCCAAACATGATGCCGTTCAGGCAGCGCAGACAACCGATGCAGGGACGGATGTCGTCGGCGTTGCCGGCAGCGGCCTTGTTGCAGAACTCGGCATCGCACAGATTGGCGCGGCCCATCATGCAGATGTCGGCAGCACCGTCCTCGATCAGCTCCTCGGCAATCCAGGCCTCATTGATGCGGCCGACCGTGGCGACGGGAATGTTGACGTGCTTCTTAATCTCGCGCGAGCAGGCGGCGTGCGAGGCCTGCTGCGTACCGGCGGCGGGAATCGCGGAGCCGCGCTTGATGGTGGTACCGCCCGACACATGAATCATGTCGACGCCGGCCTTCTCCAGGCGACGCGAGACGTAGATCATGTCGTTGAGGGTCAGGCCGCCATCGGTGTACTCATCGCCCGAGATGCGGACGTCGATGATAAAGTCCTTGCCGCAGCGCTCACGAATCTCGGCGATGACCTCGAGCAAGAAGCGCATGCGAGCGTCGAGCGAGCCGCCGTACTCGTCGGTGCGCTTGTTGTAGAGCGGGGTCAAAAAGCCGCCGAGCATGCCGTGGGCGTGTGCCGCATGGACCTCGACGCCATCGACGCCAGCCTTCTGCATACGCACGGCAGCGTCGCCAAACTGATGCGTGAGCTCGTGAATCTCGTCGACCGTGATGGGGCGCGGCGCCTCGCGGGCATAGGACGGGCCCACAAAGGACGGAGCGATCAAGCGCGGCGTGCCCGGAATGTTGAAGGCCATGTAGGCAGGGTGGAAGAGCTGCGGCATAATCTTGCAGCCGTACTCATGCACGGCGGCGGCGAGCTTTTCCCAGCCGGGGATAAACGTGTCGTCGTAGCAGCACATGTCGCCCGGCAGATAGGTATAGGTGGGCTCGACCGTCACGACCTCGGTGATGATGAGGCCCACGCCGCCCTTGGCACGGGCACGGTAATGATCGACCAAATCGTCGGTCACATAGCCATGATCGGCCAGGTTGGTGGACACCGGCGGCATAAAGACGCGGTTCTTGACCTCGGTCGTACCGACCTTGATCGGGCTAAAGAGCATCGGATAGGCGGAGGACTCCATACAGGGTTCCTTTCGTTTGAGCCGCTCGGCGGCAGTTGCTAACGTACTTATCGTATCAGCAACCGCCGTATCCGCGGCCAAACATACCCAAACGCCGGTCGGCTAATGAATACCGCGGCCCAAGTCTTCGGCGATTTTGTCTACGCCCTTAAGTGCAGCGCACGTCTTTTTGT
>CABSAN010000022.1 GCA_902475785.1 uncultured Collinsella sp. | reverse complement strand
TGTGCAATCGCGAGAAGACGATGGGGCGGAATGTCAATCTTGGTCTAACAGAGCCAAACGCAATGGCGACGCCAAGCGAGCCGAAGACCTTAGTCCAACCAGGGCAGGTATAGGCAGCCCAGGGTGCGGCATCCTTAAGAGCAATGCTCGGATCGGCAGCCAGTTGGGGCAGGATATTGGCCCAAGCAGCAAAGATGCCGCCGTTGACCGCCGCGTTGTCGTAATAGAACGGCGTATAGATAAAGTGGTGCAGGCCTGTAGGGATCAGCACGCGCTCGAAGAAAGCAAAGACACCCACGCCAAACGTACCGGCGGAAAGAATGAATCCCTGGAAGGCAGAGATAGCAGCCTGAACATGCGGCCACACCAGGCAGGCGATAAGAGCGACCGGAACCATAACGAAGAAACCGATCATATAGATGAACACGGAACCCGAGAACACGCCCAACCACTCGGGGAGCTCGGTGTCGAAGAACTTATTATGCAGCATCGTGGCGATACCAGAGATAATGAGCGCGCCCATGATGCCCATATCAAGCGTTTTGATGCTTGCGATAGTGGCAAGACCAGTACCGCTGCCCGCCTCGACAGAGTAGTCGACCCCAAAGACAGGGCCCCACTGCCCCAAGATTGTGCTTACAAAGTAGTTGAAGGTAAGGTAGATGGCCAAAGCCTCCATGCAGCAGCGAGCGTTCTGCTTGTTCGCGAGCGAAATTGGCAACGCTACGCAAAACAGCAACGGCATCTGGTTAAAGAGCGTCCAACCACCCTGGAGCAGCACATTCCAGCAATCAAACCAAAGATGGCCCGCAGTGGCCATCTCGCCAAAGATCGCCTCGGTGGTAAACAACGTACCCAGGCCGACGACAATTCCGGAAAATGCGAAAAGAATTGCAGGCGTGTACATTGCACCGCCGAAACGTTGTATCTTTTGCATCATGACGGGGAATCCCCCTCTCTTCATTCGGAGCGGCTGCGGTTTTGGCTTCACTCGAGACCGCAGACGCGCCGTTTGCGTGTACCTCGTGCAATAGGACGGGTGGGCCCGCTTCCCTGACTTCTTGCGCTTCTATTTTTATCATATCACTTATCTAGACAAGTTAGCATAAATACTACGGTCGGTAAACGGTTGATTATTGGCCGTAAACGGTATATGTCCAGTATTTCGCCTGTTAAATCTGACATAGTTGATGGCTGCATTTCAATTTTCTTTTCTACTTGTCTAGATGTGCTTGTCTATATCTATAGACATGCCTATACTTCATTACAACATTCACCGCCACGTTAAGGAGTCACCATGAAAAGCGCGGTCTTCTATGGAAAGCACGACCTCAGAGTCGAGGAATCGGCAAAGCCGGCCGTGGGCAGGCGCGACGTTCTGATCAACGTCAAAGCTTGCGGCGTCTGCGGTACCGACGTTCATATCTATGAAGGCGACAAGGGTGCAGCCGACGTTACCCCGCCCACGATCCTTGGTCATGAGTTTGCGGGCGTTGTCGAGGCCGTGGGCAGCGACGTCGCTGGCTTTAAACCGGGCGATCGCGTGTGCATCGACCCAAACCATCCCTGCGGCTGCTGCGAACCCTGCCGCGACGGAATCAACCACTACTGCGAGCATATGACCGGTTACGGCACCACTGTTAACGGCGGCTTTGCCGAGTACTGCTCCGTCGATATGCAGCAAGTCTACAAGTTGGGCGATCACACCAGCTTTGAGCAGGGCGCCATGACCGAGCCCGTCGCCTGCTGCCTGCACGGCATCGATATGTGCAACATCAAGCCCGGCAGCACAGTTGTCGTTATCGGCGGTGGCATGATCGGTCTGCTCATGATGCAGCTTGCTAAAAACGCCGGCGCCACCAAGGTTGTCTTGCTCGAGCCCGTCGAAGGCAAGCGCGAGGTTGCGCTCAAACTCGGCGCCGACCTGGCAATTGATTCCATCCACGAGGACGTCCCGGCCCGCCTGAAGCAGGAGGGCGTCGGCAACGTCGATGTCGTTATCGAGTGTGTTGGCAAGCCCGTCACCATCGAGCAGGCCATCCAGATCGCCGGCCACAAGGCTACGGTCATGATGTTCGGCCTCACCAAGCCCGATGAGACAATCACCGTCAAGCCCTTCGAGGTCTTCCAGAAGGAGCTCGTGCTCACCTCGTCCTACATCAACCCTTACACACAGCGTCGCGCGCTCGAGCTCATCGACTCTGGCAGGCTCGACGTATCCTCGATGGTCGCCAAGGTGGCTTCCCTCGACGAACTCGGCGCCATCCTGTCAGACCCGGCCCTGCGTGCCATGGGCAAATATATAATCGACCCCAGCAAGTAAATCGCTTGACACCTGCGCGGGCGGCCCTCATCCGTCGCTCGCGCACCCAGCTCTAGGAGACCGTCATGGCGCGAGCCATCTTCCAAACTATTTATGACAACGTGAAGCAGTCAATTGACGACGGCACATACGCCTATCAGAGTTATCTGCCTTCGGAGACTGAGCTCACGCAGCTGTTTGACTGTTCGCGCATGACGGTCCGTCGCGCCATCTCGATGCTTGCGGCAGATGGATACGTGCTCCCCCAGCAAGGCAAAGGCATGCGCGTCATTCGCAACATCAGTGACGAGACGAATCGTGGCGGCGGCGGACTCGAGACCTTTAAGGAAATCGCAGCCAGCCGAGGCTTTGAGCTCAAAACGGTTACCACTGTCTTTGAGCTCCTCGTCTGTAGCAAGGCACTCTCCAGGATTACCGGGTTTCCCGAAGGCTGCGAGCTCACGCGCGCCAAACGCATCCGTTATGCAAACGGACATGCCGTGTGCTCCGACGACTCCTATTACCTAAGCTCACAGGTACCGGGACTGACACCCGAGATTGTCAACGATTCGATTTATCGTTACCTCGAAGAAGATCTTGGCATTAAGATTGCCACGGGCAAACGCGATGTAACGATTGAGCATCCCACGCCCGAAGATGCGCGCGTGCTCGATCTCGACGACTTTAACGCACTCGCCGTTATACGCGGACAGACCTACAACGCCGACGGCATCCTTATGGAATACACCGAGACAAAGCAGGTTCCCAGCTTCTTTTTACTCCACGAAACGGTCACCCGCCGCAATAACGGCAGCGAGACCCATCAGAGCAGCATGGGCTAACCATCTATTAGTTGCGGTGGAATAGTTCCTAGAATGGCCAGCTTAAAGGCAAAACGGGAACTATTCCACCGCAACTTTTTTTGGCCGGCGGGGCAGTACCTGTCCTACCGGCCATCATTTACGCTCTTTTAGCTAGTCCGCGAGCTTTTCCACCTGGTCGAGCATCTTGTCAAGCTTGGCCTTTGCCTCAGCCTTGACCTTCTCGGCCTCCTCGTGAGCCTTGGCCTTCTGAGCGGCCTTTTCCTCGGCCTCGGGGTCGACAACGACCAGATTGGACGCATCGTGCTCGACCAGCTTGAGCGCATGCTCGGGGCACACCTTGACGCAGGCTCCGCAACCTAGGCAATACGTGGACTCCAGTGCAAAGCGACCGCTTCCCACCAAATCGCAGGCAAACGTGGGGCACACGTTGACGCATTCGCCGCACGACGTGCACTTGTCAAAATCGCATTCCGGCGTGCTCACCTGCATGTTCTGGGCAAGCTCGGGATGGTTCTGCAGCGTCGAGAGCACCAGTTGGCGCCCGTGCGTGAGCGAACGGCGACGCTTGGTCGTCGTGGTGCCGCACATGGTGTTGAGCGTGCGCTCGAGCTGCGTGATCTGGTGACGGTGGGCCTTCAACTTCTGCGTCACCGAAGCCAGTGCCGCAGTCGCCGGGTTGAGCTTGGTCACCGTCAGGCCCGTGGTGCGGGCAATCTTTTCCATGTACTCCTTGCGTTCGTACTCGCGAAGCTTATGGCACTTGAGGCTCTTGGGGTCGACCTCCAAGCCCATACCCGTGCCGGACCACTCCTCGGCCTTCGCAATCGCCTCGCCCAGAATATCCTCACCGCCGGTGTTGCGGCATTTATCGCACACGCCCAGCGGCAGGTACACACTCACGTTGGGATAGTCCGCCAGTACCGAGAACCAAGTCTCGGCCGTAATATCGCCCACGCAGGCAACGACGACCTCGTTTTCGCGCGGCATGCGCTTGAGGGCGCGCGTGCAGGTGACGTAGGCGGTCTCGTGGCTCGTAGCGGCAGAGACGATATCGTCATACAGGTTTTTAGGCGCCAGGCGCGGCGAGATAATCGCCTCGGTCGGGCAGGCAGCGGCGCACAGACCGCACTTGCGGCAGGAGTCGAGGATCTCAATGGCGTCTTCCTCGACCTCGATAGCGTTGACCGGGCACACGTCCATGCACGCGGTGCAGCCGCTCTTTTCGTTTTTGCAGGTCAGGCACGGAATGGTATTGCCGCGCGGGCGCTCCTTGTAGTCGGCAGGATTCCACTGCGGCGCCGACGGATCGAGTGCATCGGTCACGCCGCCAAGCGGGTTTTTAAGAAAGTCGAAACCCTTGCTGATCTCGATAATGTCATCAAACAGATCGTGTTCCTGCGCCATGCGCGGCCCCTCCCTGAGCAGTGCAAACAAGCAAGAGATAATGATACGCTATCGGCCCGTGCCTCGGGCAAATTACACGCGGAGCACCTTTGAGGCAAATAGTCTATGGCTTATCTCCGCCTCGATTGCACAAGGTCAATCAAGCGCCAAGCTATGCCTCGCACATGAGCTGCACGAGCTTTTGTTTGGTCACCTTGGCCTGTTCGTTAGCCAAATTGCGTTCGTTTCTAAAGGCCGCATCTGCAACGCTCATCAGGTCGGCATCGGAAATCTCGTCAAGGCCCAGCTCCTCGAGCGTCGTCGGCAGACCGACGCGCTGGCAAAACTCGAGCACCTGATCAAGCTCGGGTGCACGCTCCAGGCGCAGCTGCACCACCAGGCCAAACGCTACGGCCTCACCATGCATGGCCTTGCACTCGGGCAGAATCGTCAGGCCGTTGGCGATGGCATGGGCAAGCGCTAGGCCACCGCTCTCAAAGCCAACACCCGAGAGCAGAATATTGCACTCGATCAGGCGCTCAACCGCCGGCGATATACGACCCTTTTTGAGATCACGCTTGGCAGCGACGCCGCACTCCATGAGTGTGTCATAGCAGGCACGAGCCGCAACCAAGGCCAAGTGTCCCGGCGCGCCACCGTGTTCGTTGACGCCGTGCGCCGCGGCGCACGAACGCGCCTCGAAGTACGTTGCCAGCGCATCGCCCATGCCAGCGACCGTCATACGCAGTGGGGCCGCCGCGACCACGTTGGTATCGACCACGACCAGGTCCGGATTCTTCTCGAGCATCAGGTAGCGGTCGAACGACCCATCCTCGTGATACAACACCGAAATCGCGCTGCACGGACCGTCCATCGACGCTGCCGTGGGACATACGCACAACGGCAACTCGGCATAAAACGCAACGGCCTTGGCGATATCGAGCATCTTGCCGCCGCCAATACCCACCACCATGTCGCAATACTCGGCCCGGGCTTCCTTAGCCATTTTTACAACGGCATCTTCCGTACACGGACCGTTGTAAATCTTAAAGAACGGCTCGCTTAGATCTTCATCCAGAAATCCATCGACGATCTGCCTGCACAGCCGATCCTCGGTGCCCTGGTCAAACAAGACATAGGCAGCGCAGCCCAACCATGACAAATACCTGCCCTGGCGCGAAAGCTCCCCCGGCCCCTGAACATACCGACCGGGACCGCCATAAACCATGGGAAGCGCCATACGAGAATCCGCCCTTTCATCAACAACAATTGGTGCAAAGCAACCTGACCCCTTTGCACCATAGCAAAAAGGGGCAAAGTCATCTGCTGGCTTTGCCCCTTCCTTAGCTTGATTTACTCATCCATGAGATAGTAGTGGCCCAGCGCGTCGGCGCCCAGAATGGCGTTCGCGACCATCTCGGGCGTCACCTCAAACGGCATGTTGCACATGGTGTCATCGGGCGCGCAGGCGGCCTCGGCAACAATCATGGCCTGCTCGCGCGTAAGCTCGGCAACGCCAAGTTCCTTCATCGTGACCGGCAGGCCCAGCTCAATGCAGAAGCCCAAGACTTCCTCAAGCCTCTCAGTCGGAGCGTCCTCGAGTACCAGCTGGACGATAGTGCCAAAGGCGACCTTCTCGCCGTGATACATGCCATGGCACTCGGGCAGCATCGTCAAGCCGTTATGGATGGCATGGGCCGCAGCGAGGCCCGAGCTCTCAAAGCCAATGCCGGAGAGCAGCGTATTTGCCTCGATGATGTGCTCCACGGCAGGCGTCAGCGCACCCTTCTCCAGCGCGACCTTGGCCTTCACGCCATCGGCCATAAGCGTCTCGTAGCAGAGCTTGGCGAGCGCCAGGCCGGCCATGCCGCCCTTGCCACCGGCGCAGGTGCCGCCGTCGGCATCGTGCGTCGCCTGGGCCTCGAAATAGGTTGCGAGCGCATCGCCCATACCGGAAACCGTCAGGCGCACCGGGCTCGCCGCGATAACCGTCGTATCCATCAGGACAATGTTGGGGTTTGCCTTAAGGAAGAGGTACTTGTCGAACTGGCCGTCATCGGTATAGAGCACCGAAAGCGCCGAACACGGGGCATCGGTCGAAGCAATGGTGGGGCAAATGATAACCGGGGACTCCAGGTAATAGGCAACGGCCTTCGCGGTGTCGAGGATCTTGCCGCCACCGACGCCGACGATGATGTCGCAGCCGTTGTCGCGCGCGAGCGCAACCAGGCGATCGACCTCGCCCTTGGAGCACTCACCGTTAAAGTCCTCAAACAGCAGCTCGGCCTTAGTCTCGGCAAAGCCGCCCTCGATCTTGGCACCGACGCGCTTCTTGCCCGAAGGCGTCACGATGACGAGGGCCTTAGCGCCAAGCGGCTCGACATAGGAGCCGAGCTTGGCGAGCTCGTCCGGACCCTGGATGTACTTGCTGGGGCTATTGAAAATTGCAGCCATAACTATCCCATTCTCTAAAAGAAAAAAAAGGGGCTCCGTACAGATACGTGCGGAGCCCCTCGTTACGATAACAAGAGTCGATTAGAAATCGATGTCGGTGTCGTAGTAGCAGGCCTTGAGAATCTTCTCGAAGTCGGCAGCCTTGGTCTCACGCGGGTTCTCGGGCGTGCAGGCGTCCTGCTCGGCGTTCGCGGCGATCTCGGGCAGCTTGGCGAGGAACTCCTCCTCGGAAACCATCTGCGGGTTCTCGGCGTCGACCTTCACGCCACCATTCGCGTAATCCTTGATGGACTGCGGAATGTTGAGCTGGTCGTTGAGGTCGCGGATCTTCTGGACGAGTGCAGCGATGAGCTCCTCGTTGGTCTCGCCGGGAAGGTGCAGGATCTCCTTGGCCACGTAAGCATAACGCTCGGCAGCACGCGGGTCCTTGGAGTTCCACTGGATGACCTTGCCCAGGTACATGGCGTTAGCAGCACCGTGGATGATGTGACCGTTCTCAAAGGCTGCACCGGTCTTGTGAGCCATGGAGTGAACGATGCCCAGCAGGCCCGAGGAGAAGGCGATACCGGCGATGCACTGAGCCTCGTGCATATGCTGACGGGCCTCATGGTCGCCAGCATAGGACTTGGGCAGCCACTCGACGATCTCGCGGATGCCGTGCAGAGCGTTGGCGTCGGTGAACATAGAGGCGCAGGTGGAAACGTAGGCCTCCATGCAGTGGGTCAGAGCGTCCATGCCGGTATGAGCGCACAGCTTGGCGGGCATGGTGTAGGTGAGCTCGGGGTCGACGATGGCGACATCAGGGGTGATGTTGAAGTCGGCCAGCGGGTACTTGATGCCCTTGGCGTAGTCGGTGATGACGGAGAAGGCAGTGACCTCGGTAGCGGTGCCGGAGGTAGAGGAGATGGCGCAGAAGTGAGCCTTCTGACGCAGCTCGGGGAAGCTGAACGGCTGGATGATGTTATCGAAGGACTCCTCGGGATACTCGTAGAAGACCCACATGGCCTTAGCGGCATCGATGGGCGAGCCGCCGCCGATAGCAACGATCCAGTCGGGCTCGAACTCGCGCATAGCGGCTGCGCCCTTCATGACGGTCTCGATGGAGGGATCGGACTCGACGCCCTCGAACAGCTTGACCTCCATGCCGGCCTCTTTGAGGTCGGCCTCAACGTCCTGCAGGAACCCGCCGCGGCGCATAGAGCTGCCGCCAGAAACGATGATGGCCTTCTTGCCCTTGAGGTTCTTCACCTCGTGGCGAGCGCCCTCACCAAAGTACAGATCGCGAGGATTGGTAAAACGTCCCATACTGTGCCTCCTAAACAAGCCCCTCTTAGACTTGCGTATATAACGGAGCACCCAATTGGCTCCGTTAGGACCGGTTTGCGCGTTGCCGGCGATGGCAATGCACGATGTCCAAACGTCTCAACGCTCAGACAAACACTATTTTACCGTTCTGGTTGGTCAGTTATTCACCTAAAGCTGACAATGATGAAACGTTTTTTCTATCCCTGAAGACTCTTGTGGGGCATTCGTACCCCAAGCTGGGCAAACGTTTTATCAGGGTTGACTACATATCCCGGGCAGGACTGTGCCCCTCCAAAATGTGCCCCGTTCGCCGCCAAAAATCGACCGTTTACGGCACTGTGATACCACCCGCGCAACCGAGGTGCCGACATTTGTGCGACATCCGTCTTCGTGGTGCAAAGGTGCAAGTCCAAGTGCGGCACCCCCGGTGTGCCACATGCGGGTAAACTAGAACCTTATATAGAGATGATTTGAACCCTAACCGCAGCAAAGGAGGCCCCATGGCATTCGACCCCATTCAAGAGGATTGCCATCGCCTCGTTCTTGAGGCCTTGCGCCGCGACAATATTCCACTCACCGACGGCCCCGCCGTCGAGCGTCTGATGGAACAATTCACCCGTAACCCCGCGCCGCTCATCGTGCACGACCGCGACCGAGCTGGGCATCTGATTGCCAAGGTCGTCGAGGCTGTCGACTACCGCATCCCCTTTATCCCCGACGACGCCCAGGCAGAGCAAGAAGAAGCTGCAGCCGAGAACATGCTCCGCGAGGCGGCCGCGCTCGATCCGGCCAACTGGGATGCCCAGCGCATGCTGACGGCGCTCACAGCCGAATCCAACGAGGAATACGTGCAGTATCTGGTGTCCAAGTGCGACGAGGTGGAGCACGATCTGGCGCTCAAGATCGCCTCGGCGCAGGACCCCTACGAGCGTGAGGCCGCAGGCGACCTGACCCGCCGTCCCTACCTGCGCTGGCTTGCTGCCTTGGCATCGCGCGCGCTCATTAGCGGCCGCTACCGCATGTCGCTGGATGCCGCGAATCGCAGCCTGGACTTTGCGCCCAACGATCCCGCTGGCGTCCGCCATACCGCGATGCTTGCCATGGCAAAGCTCGAATACCCTGCCGAGGAGCTCAAGCGTTTTCGTTCTGCCCACTCCGTACCCTATCTTGCCAACACGCCGCTGCGCCGCCGTCCCAAGGACGCAGAGCGCGACCTGGACCCGTGGACGCTCATCGCGTTGATGAGCGCTGCCTGGCGCGAGCTGGATTACGAGGGCGCCGAACACTACCTGCGCATCCTGGTGCGCTCATGCCCGCACGCGGCCGAAGCACTCTACTTCCAAACCGAATTTCCCGATGGCGTCTATGCCCGCGTCAACGTGGGCGTGGGCTCCACCGACGAGCTTGTCCTTGCCCTGTCCGAGGCGACGCCGGTGCTGCAGGAGGGCCTAGGCGCGCCCGACAACGCCAGCTTTGCCGCCTGGGTCGCCACCAACGACATCGTGCGCTCCCAGATCGACGAACGAATCCTGCGCGCGGCCGAACAGGGATTGCCGTTTAAGGGAGGAGACCTCTAATGGATCCGAGCGTCTACATCCCCGCCTATCTGGAGCGCACCTATCTGGCATCGCACCCCGAACTCACCGATGCAGCACGCGAGCTTGTCCATAACGACATCAGCGCAAACCCTCACAAGTATGCGCAAACCGAACATGCCCAAGCGCTGCTGTCCTATGCCGGCGTTCATCGTCATTTGCTTGACGAGCTTCGTCGCATCGAGGACATGGGCAGCGACGAGGAGTTTGAGCAGACGCGCAACCGTCTGTTCGACGATATGCGCGATGAGCTGCTCAAGATCGTCCGCGTCGATGCACTTGCCGTCGATGCGCAGCTGCTCGCCATCATCCTGGCGGACACGCCCGTTGATGCCTGCCTGGGCGACTTGATGAAGCTCGAGACGAGTACGGCCGACTACCTGCAACAAAGCGTGCCCGGGTTCGACATGGAGGCCCCGCACTACTGGGCCAATAATGTTTTGGCCGACGGTGTCACCGCAGCAGACCTTACCGTGAGCGAGCCGGCGCTTATTGGCTGGCTTCACACGCTCGAGGCCATCTCGCAGCTGTGCATGGCGAGCGCTCGTTACCGTGCTGCTGCCAACTACGCCCGCCGCGTCCTTAAGGCAGAAGGTTATCCCACCCGAGCTGCCGGCACCGTGTTGCTCGCCCTCGCCCGCTTGGAAGACCAGGACGGCTTTTTTGCCCTGGCTCACCAGCTCGAGGAGCAGGTGGGGGCCGATACCCTCGAGAACTCCCCCTGGTACCTGCTCGCCCGCACGATTCTGCTGTTCAAAACAAACAAGATGCGTCCGGCGACGCGCGCGCTGCGTGAGTTCGCTAACCGTTGCGAGGGCGGCGCGTTCTTCTTGCTGAACCCCATGTACCAGACGCCGTACCTTCCCTGCCGACCCGAGCCACGCGACCCCTGGGACCTCTCGCACCAGGCGGTTTGGGAAGCCGACGGCATTATCTCGGACACCCCCGACTTTGCCCCCTGGGCCAACGCCTGCGAAGATGTATCGCAGCTTGCCCAGGAATTTGCGCGCCGCTACGGCTTTTAGCGACGCGATCGCCCCGACCATGTCATCTATGTTAGGAACGGCTTCATGAACCTCCGCTCATCTCTCGCCTGCACCTCGAGCGATATCGCCCGCTGGGGACTGCGCTCTGTCCTCAAACGCCAGGGTGGCGTGCTTCCCGGCCGCATCGCCATGAAGATCGACCCCGAGCTGCTAAGCGACCTCGCGAGCCTGGTCGACCGCAGCGTGGTGATCACCGGTACTAATGGCAAGACCACCACATCCAACCTCATCGCCGACGCCGTTGCTGCCAGCGGTGCTACCGTGGTGTGCAACCGTGCCGGCAACAATATGGAGCCTGGCGTAGTGGGTGCTCTGCTCGAGGCCCGCGACGGCCTTAAGCACACTGACAGTGGCAAGCGCGTAGGCGTTTTTGAGTGCGACGAGCTCTACACGGTGCGCGTCTTGCCCAAGCTCAAGCCGACCTACTTTGTGCTGCTCAACCTGTTCCGTGACCAGCTGGATCGCTACGGCGAGATCGACCACACCCAGGACGTCATCGCCCACGCGCTGGAGCTTTCGCCGGCAACGACGCTCATCTATAACGCCGACGATCCGCTGTGCGCCTCGATCGCCGCGCGCGTCCCCAACACGAGCATCACCTTTGGCATCGACGGTGCCACGGGCACCGAGTCCGATCGCATTAGCGACTCGCGTTTTTGCTCGCAGTGCAACGCGCCGCTGGAGTACGACTATGTGCAGTACGGACAGCTCGGCGCCTATCATTGTCCTTCGTGCGGTTGGGGTCGCCCCGCGCTGGTCCGTCGCGTGACGGGCGTTGAGCTCGGCTGCGACGGCTACGGCTTTGACCTGGTCTTTGGATCTGCGCCCGACGCGGCTGCCGTACACATCGCCACGCGCTACAACGGCCTGTATATGGTCTACAACGTTGCCGCCGCCTTCTTTGCGGCGCGCGAGCTGGGCGTGGACGCAGCTCACCTGCAGCCCACGCTCGACGCCTACGTGCCAGCAGGTGGTCGCATGGGCCGTTGGAATATCGCCGGCCGAACCGTCGAGGCCAACCTGGCCAAGAATCCCGTAGGCTTCGATCGCCAGATCCAGTCCATTAAAACAGCAGGTGGCAGGCTCTGCGCTTTCTTCCTCAACGACAACGATGCCGACGGCCACGATGTATCGTGGATTTACGACGTCGACTTTGAGCGCATCGCCGACACAACGGGGCTTGTCGCCTTTGCTGGCGGCACGCGCGCGCACGACATGCAGGTGCGCCTCAAGTACGCCGGCATCGACGCCGCCATCATCTCGAATATCGAGCAGGCGATCGGCGCCGTGGCAGACGAGGAGGCTGGCGACACTTTCTACGCCGTCGCCAACTACACGGCCTTCCCGCCGCTGGTCAAGGAGCTCGACGGGCTCAAGGGCACCGATGCGGCTACGGTTGTCGCCCACGCTGCAACGTGTGCCGATGGCAGTGCCGTTCCCGTCGGCGTCGCGCCGACCGAGCTTTCGCGCCCGCTGCGTATCGTCTACCTGTATCCCGACGCGCTCAACCTCTACGGTGACGGCGGCAACGTTATCGTGCTCGAGCGCCGCTGCGCCTGGCGCGGCATCCCCGTTCGCGTGGACGAGGTCCGCATGGGCGAGGTGCTCGACCTGACCGACGCCGATATCGTCATGATGGGCGGCGGCTCCGACCGCGATCAGTTGGCTGTGGCACATGAACTGCTCGCTCAAAAAGACAAGGTCGCGTCCTATGTTGAAGATGGTGGCTCATTGCTCGCCATCTGCGGCAGCTATCAGCTGCTCGGCCGTTCGTACTATATGGGCGAGAATCGCATCGAAGGTCTGGGTGTCATTTCCGCCGAAACCGTGCGCGGTTCTAACCGCCTGATCGGCAACGTCGCCGTCAAGACCGTCCTGGCACCCGAGCCCTTTGTGGGATTCGAGAACCACGGCGGCCGAACCCTGCTTGATGCAGAGGCCACGCCACTCGGAACGTCCGTCGTCACGGGTACCGGCAACAACGGCGACGACGGCTTTGAGGGCATCATCTACAAGGGCGTCATCGGCACGTACCTGCACGGACCAGCGCTACCCAAGAACCCTGAACTCGCCGACTGGCTCATTACCCACGCCCTCGAGCGTCGCGGCGATGCACAGGCCACAGCCCTGCTGCCGCTCAAACCCCTCGACGACACCTACGAGCACGCCGCCCACGACGCCGCCATGAAGCTCCTCCCCTAACGCCCCGCCACTACAAAGGGACAGGCACCTTTGTGGTGGTTTTCCAGTTTGCCATCGATATACGCACCGGCAAAAAAGTCTGCTATACTCTTTCCCGCTGTCCCCATCGTCTAGCGGCCAAGGACGCCACCCTTTCAAGGTGGATATCGCGGGTTCGAATCCCGCTGGGGGCACCACAGAATCTGAGAAGCCCGTTACCAATTCGGTAGCGGGCTTTTTGCTACCGATATGCCGGGATTCGAAGCCGACAGGGTGCGGAGCTGAGGAAACGCGAAGCGTTTTCCAGCGCAGCACGCAAGGAGCGGAGCGACGCAGCGAAGGCGGGCGGCGCCAGCCGCACGCGGACATCCCGCTGGGGGCACCATTTAAACTGAGAAGCTCGTTGCCCTTGCGGTGACGGGCTTTTTGCTATCCATGTGCCGGGGATTCGAACCCCGAGGGCATAAAATCACACTGCCATCCAAGGGCCCGTGGTCAAAAAATAGCAAATATGAGTACTGTTACCAATTTAGTAACAGCGATTGCATATCACCAGAAGGCGATTTAGACGCCAGGAATCCTACGGCGGAAGAATTGCAGGCTTTTATCAGCTAAGTACTTGGACATATGTTGCGTAACACAGCATATTTTACAAAAAATAATGCTACAGAACTTGTGACAGTACTCATATTTGACGTTTTTTGCCCACGACCCCTTATTACGTGGGCGAATCAGTTGCAAAACGGACTCCTAAGCGTCCTTCGCAATCAAAAAGCCGGGGCCCGCGCGATGCGGACCCCGGCTCAATACCGTGACGATATGTCAGCTACGTTCTACACGTAGAACAGGATGTCGTCGTAGGTCGGAACCGGCCAGTAGTCGGCGGCCACGATCTCTTCCATGGCATCCACGGCGGCGCGCAGCGTATCCATAGCGGGAACGACCTCGTGCGCGTACACATTGGCCTGCTCCTGGCCATCGAGGGCCTCGGCCTTCTGATGCACGGCGTCGAGCGCCTTGATGGAGTCGTTGATGGCGGTGATGCCGTTGCAGAGCTTGTTGAGCGTGTTCTGCTCGCACTGCATGGCGGCCTCAGCACCGGCGGCACGAATAGTCTCAAGGCCCTTAGCGACCTTGGTGGCATAGGCGGTAATGACCGGGCGATAGGTACGACGCGCCTCGCGAACCATCGTGGTAGCCTCGATGTTCATGAGCTTGTTGTACTTCTCGAGCTTGCAGTCGTAACGGCACTGGGCCTCGGCCTTGGTCAGGACACCCGTCTCCTCAAAGAGCGCGATAGCCTTATCGGAAACAAAGGCGGGCAGAGCGTCGGCCGTGGTCTTGTTGTTGGCAAGGCCGCGCTTCTCGGCTTCGATGGGCCACTCGTCGGAGTAACCGTCGCCGGAGAACAGGATGCGCTGGTGATCGGTCAGCACCTTCTTGCAGTACTCGAGCGCGGCGTCCTGGAACTTATCCTCGGGCGTACCCTCGAGTGCGTCGGCGAAGGACTTGAGCGACTTGGCCACGGCGGCATCGAGCACCAGGTTGGAGTCGGAGACGTTCTGCTCGGAGCCGCAGGCACGGAACTCGAACTTGTTGCCGGTGAAGGCGAACGGGGAGGTGCGGTTGCGGTCGGTGTTGTCCTGCATCAGCTTGGGCAGGGTATCGGCGCCCAGGTCGAGCACGCCGCGCGTGGCATGGACGGAAGCCTTGCCATCGATGATCTTCTCGACGACCTCGGTAAGCTGGTCGCCCAGGAAGATGGACATAATCGCCGGAGGAGCCTCGTTGGCGCCCAGACGATGATCGTTGCCGGCCGAGGCAACGGAGGCACGCAAGAGCTCCTGATAGTTATCGACGGCCTCGATCACCGCGGTGAGGAAGACGATGAACTGCAGGTTGTCGAGCGGGGTGTCGCCCGGATCGAGCAGGTTCTCGGACTCGGTGCCAAGCGACCAGTTGTTGTGCTTGCCCGAACCGTTGATGCCCTCGAAGGGCTTCTCATGCAGCAGGCAGACCAAGTCGTGGCGGGAGGCGATGAGCTTCATCTTCTCCATCATGACCAGATTCTGGTCGATGGCCTCGTTGACCTCGCCATAGACGGGGGCGAGCTCATGCTGGCAGGGAGCAACCTCGTTGTGCTTGGTCTTGGCGGGAATGCCAAGCGCCCACAGTTCATCGTCCAGGTCCTTCATATAGGCCGAGACGGTGGGGCGGATAGCGCCAAAGTAGTGCTCCTCGAGCTCCTGGCCCTTGCAGGGAGCAGCACCAAAGAGGGTGCGGCCGGTGATGACCAGGTCCTTGCGCTTGCGGTAAGCGTCCTTCTTGATCAGGAAGTACTCCTGCTCATCACCCACGGAAGGAACGACCTTCTTGGGGGTCTTACCAAACAGCGCCAAAACGCGCTTGGACTCACGCGAGAGCGCGGTCATGGAGCGCAGCAGAGGGGTCTTCTTGTCCAGGGCCTCGCCCGTGTAGGAGCAGAAAGCCGTGGGGATGCACAGGACATCGTCCTTGATAAAAGCGGGGCTAGTGGGGTCCCAAGCGGTGTAGCCACGGGCCTCGAAGGTAGCACGCAGGCCGCCGTTGGGGAAGCTCGAGGCATCGGGCTCGCCCTGGATGAGGTTCTTGCCCGTAAACTTGGTAATGGCGGTGCCGTCGTGGTTGGGCTCCAGGAAGCTGTCGTGCTTCTCGGAAGTAATGCCCGAAAGCGGCTGGAACCAGTGCGCGTAGTGCGTCGCGCCCTTGGAGATGGCCCAGACCTTCATGGCATGGGCAACGGCGTTGGCCACATCCAGGTCGAGCGGCTCACCGCCCTCGAGGGTTGCAGCAAGGCGCTTCCAAATGTCCTTGGGGAGGTAGTCCTTCATGACTTCCTCAGAGAACACCATGGTCCCGAAGCGGTCAGTAAGTTCGGCCATACGGAACTCCCTTCGTATCGGCACCGCGTGAGATGCGGTGTTGATTACTAACGAACGAGTCGTAGCTTAGACTCGCCGTGTTTCCGCGACATTACCGTTATGTTGCTGTCGCGAAACCAATCAATGAGGTTACCGCATCACAGCGGCGCTGCCGCCCTTAATGGCCAATCAACTGTATAAATTGCAGACCTCTCCCCATGATTTAAGGGTAGTCAATTTGGGACGGGGCTTTCTTAACTGGTATTTCGCATCAAATACCATTCAATATAGCCCCATCTTAGATTGACTACCCTGTTATAGGAAATGCCGATAGCAAGGCATCTTTGATTGGTATCCCCAAATAGCGAGTGAAACTCCACCGTAACACAGTGGTGCTGTAGAATCCTTGCAACAAAACATCGCACCCAGGCATCTAAAGGAGCACGATATGCGCGTCGACGAGGTTTTTAAGCAGGCAGCATCCCAGGGCACCGCACCCGTTTCGTTTGAGATGTTCCCGCCCAAGGGCGAGCTAACCCTCGACACGGCTCGCGAAGTGGCAGGCAATCTGTGCAAGCTTTCGCCGAGCTTTGTCTCGGTCACCTGCTCGGCCGGCGGCTCGGGTAACGGTGCCACCACCGCCCCCATCGCGCATATGATTTCGAGCGAATTCGATACGCCCTCGGTAGCGCATCTCACCTGCGTGGGCCGCACCCACGCCGACATCGCCGCCAAGATTGACGAGTATCGCACCGCCGGCGTTGAAAACATCCTGGCCCTGCGTGGTGATCTTCCCGCTGGCGCGACCGAGGACGACAAGCCCGCCTCGGACTACGCCTACGCCCGCGACCTCATCCCCGAGCTCGTCGACGCCGGCTTTTGTGTGGGCGCCGCAGCCTACCCCGAGGGCCACATTGCCTGCGAGGACCTCAACGTCTCGGTCGAGCACCTCAAGCAAAAGCAAGATGCCGGCGCAAGCTTCTTTGTGACACAGCTCTTCTTTGATAACGAGTGCTTCTATCGCTTCCGCGAGCTTGCCGACAAGGCCGGCATCACCGTGCCCATTACCGCGGGCATCATGCCGTTTATGGGCAAGTCGCAAATCAGCCGCATGGTCTTTATGTGCGGCGCGTCGCTGCCCTCCCCCGTCATCAAGATCCTCGCCAAGTACGAGAACGACCCCGAGAGCCTGCAGGCAGCCGGTGTAGATTATGCTGCTCGTCAGCTTTGCGACCTTAAGGAGCACGGCGCCGACGGTCTGCACCTGTACACTATGAACCGTCCTGCAATCGCCGCGACCATTATGGAGCGCCTGGGGTAATGGAAAAACCGCACGTCGATACAACCGTTGTTGAAGTGCCGGCCGACCTTGCGTCGCCGGCGCTTTACCGTATCGACGCTGCCCACCACCCTCGTGTCGACCGTGCCGAGATGCTGCGGTATCTGGGCTACGGCGGCCAGCAGATTGAGCCCGAGCTGTCACGACGAATTGAGCTTGTGGTCGAGCGCCTAGAGCTGGATATCGAGCCCCGCGGCGTGCGACGCGTGTTTGCCGTCGATGCCACGGGCGTTGACGAGCAGGGCGAGCCCTGCATCCGCTTGGTTGGCACCAATGTTGAGCTGCGGGGTCGTGATATCTATCGCCACCTTAAGGACGCCCGCCTGGCGGCGCTCATGGCATGTACCCTCGGGATGTCTGCCGAACGCCGTCTGCGAACCACCGGAGCTCAGCAACCCCTGGAAGGCGCCGTGCTCGACGCCGCATGCTCTGCCTATGTAGAAGCCGCCGTTGAGCAAATGGACCAGCAGGTCAAGACGGACGCCGCCGTTCATGGGCTCGCCGGCAACTGGCGCTTTAGTCCCGGCTATGGCGACTGCCCGCTCTCGGCCCAGCGCTCGATCGTGGATGCACTCAACGCCACGCGCCTCATTGGACTTACCGTCACCCCCACCAGCCTGCTCATGCCCACCAAGAGCGTGACCGCGGTGATCGGCCTGTTTGACGGCGAAGTCCACGACGCCCAGAGCCGCCCCACCTGCAATATCTGCCGCATGCGTGAGCACTGCCGCTTCCGCGCCGCCCACACCACCTGCTATTCCAGCCATTAGGAGCCATCGATGTTTACTCCGCTTATCACTCATGATCTGGACGGTGCCGCGCTGGCGGCACCCGTCAATGCTGCGCGCTGCAACGGTGCCGCGTACAAAACGCGCACGATCGATGACCTTCGCATTAAGGACGATCGCCTGCGTGCCGCCATCGAGGGCACCGGGCACCTGCTGTTTGACGGCGGCATGGGCACCATGTTGCAGGCCGCCGGCATGAAGGCAGGCGCCCTGCCCGAACTGCTCAACTTTGAGGAACCCCGGGTCATCACCGATATCCAGCGTCAGTACGTCGAAGCTGGCTGTGACGTGATCACCGCCAACACCTTTGGCGCCAACGCCCACAAGCTCGACGGCGCCGCCACCGTGGCAGACGTCTTTGCCGCGGCAGTCACCTGCGCCCGCGAGGCCGGCGCCCGCTACGTCGCCGGCGACATCGGCCCCATCGGCGCCCTGCTGCGCCCCCTGGGCACCCTCAGCTTTGACGAGGCCTACGACCTCTTTGCCGAGGAGGTGCGCGCCGGCGTCGCTGCGGGCGTCGACCTCTTTATTATCGAGACCATGACCGACCTGGCCGAGATCAAGGCGGCCGTCCTCGCCTGCCGCGAGAACTCCGACCTGCCCGTCTTTGCCACCATGACCTTTGAGGAAGACGGCCGTACCTTCCTGGGAACGAGCCCCGAGGTCGCCGCCATCACCCTCGACGCCATCGGCGCCGACGTCCTGGGCATCAACTGCAGCCAGGGCCCGGCCGAGCTCCGAGGGCTCGCCGCGCGCATGCTCACCGTCACCGACAAGCCCGTTATGGTGCAGGCCAATGCGGGACTGCCCCGCGTGGACGATGACGGCAATACCGTCTTTGATATCCAGGCACCCGAGTACGCCGAGGCCGTCGCCGGCATGATCGAGGACGGCGTGAGCGTCGTGGGCGGTTGCTGCGGCACCACGCCGGCGCACATGGCGGCCTTGCGCACGCTTATCGACAACCACACGCCCAGCCCGCGCCACCGCAAGCCCAGCATGTCGGTCACGAGCGCCCAGACGGTCGTGGACCTCCCCTGCGACGGCCACAAGATCGCCGTCATCGGCGAGCGCATCAACCCCACCGGCAAAAAGCGCCTGCAGCAGGCCCTGCGCGACGGCGACCTGGACTACGTCGTGAGTCAGGGCATCAGCCAGCAGGAGCAGGGCGCCGACATCCTGGACGTCAACGTGGGCCTGCCCGAGATCGACGGGGTCAAGGTCATCCAGCAGGCCACCGAGCAGCTCCAGGGCTCCACGCTGCTGCCGCTGCAGATCGACTCCACCGACCCCGCAGCCGTCGAGGCCGCCGTGCGCCGCTACGCCGGCAAGCCCATCATCAACTCGGTCAATGGCAAACAACGGATCATGGATGAGATCTTTCCGCTGGTGGCCCACTACGGCACCAACGTCGTCGGCCTTACGCTCGACGAGGGCGGCATCCCCGATACCGCCGAGGCCCGCTTCGCCATCGCCGAGCGCATCGTGGCCGAGGCCGCCCATTACGGCATCGGCCCGGACCGCATCCTCATCGACTGCCTGGTCATGACCGCCTCGACCAACCAGCGCCAGGCTGAGCAGATTCTACGTGCCATGTCTCTGTGCAAGGAGCGCCTGGGCGTCAAGTGCGCACTCGGCGTATCGAACATCAGCTTTGGCCTGCCCGCGCGGCCGCTGCTGGGCTCGGTTTTTTTGGCCGCCGCCTTTGGTGCAGGTCTGGATGCCCCCATCATGAACCCGGGTTCCAAGCGCTTTATGGATACCGTCTACAGCTATCGCGTCCTGAGCGTTGAGGACGAGGGCTCGACCGGATACATCGAGCGCTACGCCGGCTGGACCGATCCGTACAAGATCGCCGCGAACCCGGCGGCGGCTCAGGCAGTATCGACCGACACTGTGCCCGCTGCTGGCACCGACGGCAACGACGACCCCATCCGCCACATGGTCGTCTCGGGCCGCAAGGGCGAAATCGCGGCCGAGACCGAGCGTCTGCTGGCAGATCACGACGCCATGGACCTCATCAACAACCACTTTATCCCCGCCCTCGACGAGGTTGGCGTCCTCTTTGACCAGGGCAAGTTCTTCTTGCCGCAGCTCATGGCCTCGGCCGAGGCCGCGCGCGTGGGCTTCGATACCATCAAACGCCTGATGCCCGCCGGCGAGATTGCCGACAAGGGTAAGATCTGCGTGGCCACCGTCAAGGGCGATATCCACGACATCGGCAAGAACATCGTCAAAATGCTGCTCGATAACTACGGCTATACCGTCTTTGACCTAGGCCGCGACGTCGACCCGCAGGAGGTGCTCAAGACCGTGCAGGAGCGCGACATCAAGCTCGTCGGCCTCTCGGCGCTTATGACCACCACCGTCGTCGCCATGGAGGAGACCATCAAGCTGCTTCATGCCGAGGTGCCGGGCGTCAAGATCATCGTGGGCGGCGCCGTGCTCACCCCCGAATACGCCAAGCAGATCGGCGCGGACTACTACGCCAAGGACGCCGCCGAGAGCGCACGCATCGCCGAAGAGGTCTTTGGGCAGTAACACAACGGAAACAACCGAGCACCAAAACGTGCCGCACGCGCCACTTGGCACGTGCGGCACGTTAGAATAGACAAGATTATGCTCGTTTTGGCAGATAGGAGCGCAAGGATGGCGATCACGCCCGCAGAAATCGCGGAAACCCGCGGCATGGTTGAGGAGCAGAACCTCGACATCAGGACCATCACCATGGGTGTTTCGCTCATGGGTTGCGGCGACGAGAACCTCGACCGCATGTGCACGAAGATCTACGACCACGTGACGCACACGGCTGAGCACCTGGTCGAGACCGCCGAGAACCTCGAGCGCGAGTACGGTATCCCCATCGTCAACAAGCGCGTCTCCGTCACCCCGGTGGCGCAGATCGCCGCGTGCTGCAAGGATGAGGACCTCACCCCCATCGCGCATGCCCTCGACCGCGCGGCCGAGACGCTCGGCATCGATTACCTGGGTGGCTTCTCCGCACTCGTCCAGAAGGGCATCGGCGACGCCGACCGCCGCGTCATCCAGTCCATCCCGCAGGCGCTCGCCACCACGAGCCGCGTCTGCTCCAGCGTCAACGTCGCCAGTCTGCGTGCCGGCATCAACATGGACGCCGTACTCATGGCTGCGCAGACCATCATCGACGCCGCTAAGCTCACGGCCGACCAGGACTCCGTCGGCGCTTCCAAGTTTGTCTGCTTTGCCAATATGGTCGAGGACTCCCCGTTTATGGCGGGCGCCGTCCACGGCGGTGGCGAGGCCGACGCTGTCATCAACGTAGGCGTTTCGGGCCCCGGCGTTATGGCCGCAGCCCTGGAGACGCTGCCCGATTCCGCATCGATGATGGAAGTCGCCGAAAAGATTAAGCAGACCGCCTTTAAGATCACCCGCGCCGGCGAGCTCATGAGCCGCGAGGCCGCCCATCGCCTGGGTGTCGAGAAGGGCATTGTCGACCTGTCGCTGGCTCCCACGCCCGCCATCGGCGACTCCGTTGCCCGCATCCTCGAGATCATCGGCGTGGGCACCTGCGGTGGCCCGGGCACGACCTGCGCACTCGCCATGCTCAACGATGCCGTCAAGAAGGGCGGCGTCATGGCCAGCTCCAGCGTGGGCGGTCTCTCGGGCGCCTTTATCCCCGTGTCCGAGGATGCCGGCATGATCGCCGCCGTCGAAGCCAGCGCGCTTTCGCTCGAGAAGCTCGAGGCCATGACCTGCGTGTGCTCCGTTGGCCTGGACATGATCGCCATCCCCGGCGACACCCCGGTCGAGACCATCGCCGGCATCATCGCCGACGAGATGGCCATCGGCGTTATCAACAACAAGACCACGGCCGTGCGCGTGATTCCCGCCATCGGCAAGGGCGTGGGCGACTGCGTCGAGTACGGCGGCCTGTTCGGCCGTGCGCCCATCATGCCGGTGAACCCCAACGCCGGCACCGTGCTTGCCCACCGTGGTGGACGCTTCCCGGCACCGCTGAACTCGCTGAAGAACTAGCTTAGGGGTTCGGGCGAGGAGCCCCGGGGAGGGCAAATATATAAGGTCGCCTGCTCGGACAGTCCTGACTCGCACGGAGAGCACATTAAGTGCTCTCCGGCTCGTGCGGAACTCGCGATCGACCTTATATATTTGCCCTCCCCGGGGCTCCCGCACAACGGGACCTCGGTTGAGTTCTATCCCGGTTGCAGTTGCTTCGCTCCTGCACTACATGGTCGATGCGACGGTTTGGCGTTGGATCGGTTCTTTCTGATATATGCTGGTTGCGGCTCTTCTTTTGGGAGGAGTCGCTTTTTTGTTGCTAGGAGGTTGGCCCGTGGTTGATGGGGATGCTCGTTCTGAGCTGCTTTCTGCGGATTGGAATGAGGAATGGATGCGCTTGCAGGCTGATCGGCGACGGGCTGATGATTCTTTTGAGTGGGATAAGCGGGCTCGGCATTTTCGGCCGCTTGAGACTGCTCCGTATGCCCGGGACTTTATGAAGCTGTTGGCGTTAAAGCCTGGTGAATCCGTGCTGGATATGGGGTGTGGGGCTGGGTCGATTGCTATTCCGCTTGCTCAGGCCGGGCATCCTGTGATTGCTGCTGACTTTTCCCCTGCTATGTTGGGCACGCTTGATGCTGGCATTGAGTACTATGGGCTCGAGGATCGCATTACACCGCTTGAGCTTGCTTGGGATGATGACTGGGATTTAGTTGGACCGGTCGTGAAAGCGGTAGATGTTGCTTTTGCCAGTCGCTCTGTCACCACGACCAACCTAAAAGGCGCGCTTGGCAAGCTTGATCGTACGGCTCGTCGGCGTTGTGCTGTCACGATGGTCGCCAACTCCAGCCCGCGCTATGACCTACACCTGATGAATGCCATCGGTGCCTCGGTTACCTGCAGTAATGGCTTTGTGTATGCCTTTAATATCCTCATTCAGATGGGTGCCCTGCCGCAGGTTACGTACTTGGAATCGCCTCGTCGCGATACCTTCGATAGCCTTGAGGCGGGCGTGGCGGACTTCTCCCGCATGCTCGAGCATGGTAACGAGGATAAGATCGACCGTCTGCGCGACTACGTCGCTCAGCATATGATTGAGAATCCCCATGCCGGCGAGCCAGGGTCCAAGGGCGTGCCGCAGGGGCGCTACATGCTCGACCACGTCCGCAAGGTCCGTTGGGCGTTTATTGCATGGGAGCCGGTCTCTTCGGGCCGTCCATAGACCGCTTTCGGCCGCCGTGCACGTCCGCCTGTAACCCGCGCTGTTCTCCCGCTCGGCATCCGCATTCTTTTTGAACTGGGCAAACACGCCCCACACCGCGCCGTTCCTGCGCTATCGTGGGACAGCTCACGTAGATTAAGGCCCCATCGCGGGGCGCCCCATAACATAGAAAGCGAGAACCCATGGCACTGACAGGAGCCCAGGTCAAGCAGCTTCGCAGCATGGCCCATCACCTCAACCCCGCCATCATCATCGGCAAGTCTGACATCAACGAGGGCACCGTCGAGCAGACGGTCGCCTACCTGGAGAAGCACGAGCTCGTTAAGTGCTCCGTACTCGATGGTTCCAGCCTTTCCGCCCGCGAGGCCGCCGAAGAGCTCGCCGACCGCTGCCATGCCGAGGTCGTCCAGGTTATCGGCCGCAAGTTCTCGCTGTATCGCGAGTCCTCGCGCAAGGACATCGAGAAGATCAAGCTCGTCTAAGAGCCAACGATCCGGCGAGCCAACATACATCAAGCTTGCGAGCGTCCGAGCAATTCGGACGCTCATTTTTTATCGCTCGACGAGCACGCGGTTAAGCCTGCCCTCCACCAAGCGCTCGTACAGACGCCGCGTCTCGGGCTCGGGCACACCATTGACCTGCTCCCTCAGGTGATGCATATGCCCACTGTACAGCTCGACGATATCGCGTCGTCGCCCCGCCGCACCGTAGACGCGCATAGCGCAACGCACCATGTCCTCGCGCGCCGTCTCTTGCCGCAGCCCCGACTCCACCAGCCATACCGCCGACTGCAGGTCGTTTTCTTCTAGGGCGGCATTCGCGCCCCGAATCATACAGTCGATATACTTCGATTCCATAATGCGCCGCATACGTAAAAAGTAGGTGGGATTACAGCCATTGGGAACATACAACGGGCCGGCGTAGAGCTGCTCGATCTTAAGGCACAGCTCGATCAGATGGGGTCCGCGCGCACCCGTACGATTTCCCAAAACTTCGCGGCTTATCTGATCAAACAACCGCACGTCAGTCTTGACGTAATCGCCGTTAAGCCCAATGCACTCGTTTTGGATCAGCACACACGACTTGCCGTCCGGTGTCGGCCCCAAGGCCGAACGCAGGCGCGATATCGTCGAGTACAGATTGTTACGAGCGCTATTGAACTCGGCATGGGGCCACAGCTCCATAGCCAGCGTCTCGCGGTCGACCAGTGCATCCATGCCCAGCGCCAGCCGCTCGGCAAGCGTCGCCGCTTTCTTGCGGCGCCACATCTTATCCGTGATGGGGAACCCGTCGCGCTCGGCGCGAAACGCCCCAAACATGCGGATCTCGATATGGCCAATCACATCGACACCCTCGGCATCGCCAGCCTGGAACAGACGCTCGCCTTCGCCCTCAAAGTCGTCACGCAGCGAATACCGCGACAGCTCGCGCACCGGGAGCTTCTTTCGAATTCTAGCGGCCGGCTCACCCAGACAATGCATCGCAAGGCGCGCAAACAGCCGATACGACGGATCCAAAATCCCTAGGCGGTTCATGGACATCCAGGCTGCAAGGTCGCTATCGCGGCCCGCGGAGGCCAAATGCAGCGCCACCATCCATGCCTCGGCACCACCGACCTGCGTTCGACTCAAATCGAGCAGCTCTGCCTCTTCGCGCACCGATACCATCGATGTATTGCGCAAGTACGCCGCGCGCTCTAGCAGCAGTGCGTTGTCGCGTATGTATCCAATCGATTCCTCGGCAAGTCTGAGCACCTGCACCGCACGGAATTTGGCATTGACCGGACGCCCCTCAGCCAGCGACTGCCAGCCTTCCAGTATCAAGCCAAACAACTGGACTTGATTGTCACGCACGCGCACGGCAAAACGGTCGAGCTCATTGAATGCCTGCTCGTCGGTCACCGGCATGCCGGCAAGCAGGCGCCGCGCCGATAATACCATGCGCACCCAGATGGCGAGTGCTCGGATTCCACGCGCTTCGAGTGCCTCGAGCGTCAGGGCCATCTCGTCATCACGCTCGTCAGTCCCTGCATACGACCCATCAAACAGCTCCGTCAACATGCGGTCCGCCCGCACAAACGTCCCCGCGATATCGAGCTCGCAATCGTAGGCCTTATCCGTTTTGAGCCCCGCGAGGATCTCGCCGCCCTTCGCCCGCTCGGTCAGCCCATGCTTTATCTCGACATGTGCGGACAGCATATCGAGTGCGGCACAAGACACCTCACTTTCCAACGCTGTATGGCTTGCCGGAAGCCCCAGACCACTATCTCCATAACAGGCGGCCGTAAACGCGTGCGCCACCTTCCACGACACGGGATCGAGCTCGCAAATCGCTTGCTCGCCCGCATGCTCGATAATTGAGGCCATATACCGCGCTAGCTTTGTATTGGAGACGCTCACCGCCGCCAGATAGATGCCGAGCGCCTCGTCAGGCGTCGGCTCCGATGCCTGGCCATCTGCCTCGGTCTTTCCCAGCGCCGCGCGGCAAACATCCCCTCCATGCCCCGTCAGGGCCAGATCGACCCCATACTGCCCGGCAAGCTCCAACACCGCACTGCGGTCCAAAAACGCGTCGGCAAGGTCCATCGCGGTATCGCAGCGCCCTGCTTTAATCAAAATACGTGCCGCCCGCACAACGAGTTCGGGGCGAATTTCGGCAACCAGCTTGCGCAATCGCAGGCGTGCGTTATCCTCGGTACCCAAGCAGGTAAAGCTCCGGTCTGCCGGATCGACGCCAAAAATGGGATAATCGCGGACAAGATAGGACTGGTCAATCGCCGAAAGCCTAACACCGCATGCCTCGAGCTCCGAAATATTGCCCTCACCCATTAAGACCATCAAACATGCCACGCTAAACAGGGCGTTGTTCTCGAGCGACGCCAGATCAACAAGTGCCGCACCGTAGATATTGACGATCTCGTTTTCGAGCATCTGGGCAACGTCTCCCTGCCCGTATAGTCCCGACTGCATAGCCGAGACGAGCTCGGGCACGCCCTGCGTAAGCTGATAGAAGTCGAGCGATGTGCTGATCGAAAACGCCGATGCCCACGCCGAATACTCATAGGCATGCACCTTGAGCATCTGCGCGTTGACTTTAATCGAATCGCCCAGTCCATGAATCAGCTGGCGATTCGAAGGACGGCAGCTCATAAAGACCCCAACCCCCATAGCACGCAGGCTTCGGATTCGGTCGATCAGCTCCTCGGTCTCGCTCTGGCTGAGGTTAGGCACGTTATCGATTGCAATCAGGGAGTGCGGCTTGTCCTTAAGCTCTTCGGTAACGACCTCGAGCTGCATAAACACCTCGCGCCCAATGGCGCGGTCTGCCTCGATGATCCGCACGGGACCTCGCGTCGGATCGTTTTTAACCTCTTGGGCATACTGCAGCAGCACCGAGGTTTTCCCAAAGCCATCAGGCGCGTAGAGGACTACGATGCCGGCCTTTCGGCCCTTGGCGATAAGTTCGTTCATCAAGCGATCGCGCCGCACCGTATAACTACTGCCCAGCGGCATAAGCTCGAGGTCGTCCGTATTGCCCAAATCGTTAACCATGCCCGCTCCTCAACTCGACCACATGGACACCGTAACGCTAGACCATATGTATCGCTAGATGAATAGAGCGATGCTACGGTTTAGGATGTTTGTTGGTACGCAAATGGCAAGTTTTTGTTCAGCGTGGTCCGATTGAAACTTATCCCCCAACCAATCAGTCTTTGCGCAGGTCAATGCGCTTGCCAGCTTGTCCCATCCTTTGGCAGTGTACCTCAAATGAGCGCTGTTCAATTGTGTTGCGCAACTCACCTAACGCCAGCTACCGTCTACGACCTTTTCATAGCATTTATGCATAGTATCTGTTATGGAATGAATCATGCTGCACCTGACGCACCCGTCAAGTTCGCGGCAAGATTTTCGTCAAGCACGCGGCGCGCGCTCAGCAAAAAGGCCCCCGCAAAGCGGAGGCCTTCGGCAAAGCTATGTCGAGGTGATAGGCTATCGCTACTTGCAGAGCGAAAGGGCGGCCTCGTCGGCAACGACAACGCAGTTGGTGTGCAGTTGCAGGATCGAGGCAGGGCACTGGGGGGTAACCGGACCATAGCACATGTCATGCACGGCCTGCGCCTTGGCCTCGCCGTTGGCGACGACCAGGATCATGCGGGCATACATGATGGTCTGGGTGCCCATGGTATAGGCCTGACGGGGCACGTCGTCGATGCTGTCGAACAGGCGGCTGTTGGCCTGAATAGTGCTCTCGGTAAGGTCGACACAGTGCGTACCCTTGGAGAAGTGGTCATCGGGCTCGTTGAAGCCAATGTGACCGTTGTTACCGATGCCGAGCAGCTGCAGATCAGGGTAACCGGCAGCAGCGACGATTTTGTCGTACTCAGAGCAGGCAGCGGCAGCGTCGGGATTGGAACCATCGGGCACATGCGTGTTGTTCAGGTCGATGTTAATGTGATCGAAGAAGTTCTTACGCATAAAATAGTGGTAGCTCTGGGGATCGTCGTGCGAAAGGCCACGATACTCGTCGAGATTGTAGGTGCTGACCTCGGCAAAGTCGACGTCACCCTTCTCGTACCAAGCGGCGAGCTGCTTGTAGGCGCCAATCGGGGTGGAGCCGGTGGCAAGACCCAGCACGCAATCGGGCTTGAGGATAACCTGGGCCGAGATGATATTGGCGGCCTTGCGGCTCATATCCTCGTAGTCTTTAGCTTTAATGATCTTCATTACGCGTCCTTTCTCGTACAAGAGAGGCAAGGCTTCCCTTACAAGCACTTGCCCGCGGCCCGCGTCGGCCGCAACCAACGTGTGCGGCCACCAGGGCGAGGTCGCGTAATGTATGTGTCTCGTGTCTAGCCGCGTCGAGGCCCCTGCCCGTCCACGGTGACCCAAAGCTGTTTAGCTTCGGACAAATCCCATCTTGCCACGGAGGGCGTCCTCTTTCAAGGGCGCCCTCCGTAAACGTGTTTGAATTGTAGGCTAAAGGCCAAGCGCGCTCACTAGCGCTCGCGAGCGACGATGAGTTGGTCCATCTCCTCGACGTGCTCGCCAATAGAGCCCTTGATGCTCGAGAACTCAACGGAGTTGCACACCAAGATAGGAACCGTCACATCGTAACCCTCGGCAGCAATTGCCTCGCGATCGAACTCGATGAGCACATCGCCCTTATGGACGATGTCGCCCACTTGCGCATGTACGGTAAAGTGCTTGCCCTCGAGCTGAACAGTGTCCAAACCAACGTGGATGAGCACGTCTAGGCCATCGACCGTGTTGAGCGCAACGGCGTGTCCCGTGGGAAAAATGGCCTCGACCTTGGCGTCTGCCGGCGCAATCACGCGCGTGCCGGTAGGCTGAATCGCCACGCCCTGGCCCAAAAGGCCGGTGGCAAACGTCTGATCGTTTACCTCGGAGAGCGGAATGACGTCGCCCGAGATGGGAGCATCCAGCGTAAGGACTCGACCACGCATACCAAAAGACCTTAGGACTTTAGTGAACATGCTCCCCCTCGGACATACTAATCAATCAAAATAGCCTTAACAGTTTACCACTTGGCACCCGTTATTGACCATTAGGGAAGTTCGCGCTTGACAACCTCGACGATGTCGTCGACAACACGCTGGGTCAGCTCGTGCGTCTCGGCCTCGGCCATAACGCGAACCAGCGGCTCGGTACCGCTCGGGCGCACCAAGATGCGGCCGCGACCATTGAGCTCCTTCTCGGCGGCAGCGACGGCGTCCCAAATGGGCTGGCAATCGTCCAGGCCGGCCTTGTTGTCCGAATGCACGTTGACGAGCACCTGCGGGTACTTCTTCATGATGCCGGCAAGGTCGGTGAGCGTGCGGCCAGTGCGCTTGAGCACGGCCAGAAGCTGCAGGGCCGTCACCAAGCCGTCGCCGGTGGTGTTGTGCTCCAGGAAGATGATGTGGCCGGACTGCTCGCCGCCGATGACGGCACCGTCCTCGAGCATACGCTCAAGAACATAGCGGTCGCCCACGGCAGTCTGGACCATCTCAAAGCCCTGCTCCTTCATGGCGATGGAGAAGCCGAGGTTGCACATGACGGTCGAGACGATCTCGGAGTTGGCAAGCTTGCCGCGAGCAGCAAGGTCGGAGCCGCAGATGGCAAGAATGTAGTCGCCATCAATCTCGTTGCCCTCGCTGTCCACAAAGAGCACGCGGTCGGCGTCGCCATCGTGGGCCAGGCCGATATCGGCGTGGGTGCGCAACACGAGCTCACGCAGGGGCTCAAGGTGCGTGGAGCCGCACTCAACGTTAATGTCGGTGCCGCAGTAATCGGTGTTGATGGCATGGACCGTGGCGCCCAGGCGCTGCAGCGCGGCAGGCGTGGTCTGGCACGAAGCGCCGTGGCCGCAGTCGACGGCAACGACCAGGCCGTCGAGCTTAAGGCCGTCGAGCGTGCTGATGGCATGATCGACATAGTCCTTGCGGGCATCCTTCATCTTGATGATGTGGCCCACGCCGGCACCGGTCGGCAACGTGTCGGCAGCCATGGCCTCCTCGGACATGACCCAGGCGCTGATCTCTTCCTCGACAGCATCGGGAAGCTTCATGCCCTTGCGGCTAAAGAACTTGATGCCGTTGAACTCCGGAGGATTGTGCGAAGCGGAGATGACGATGCCGCCGTCAAGCTCGTTTTGGACGGTGAGCAGCGCCACGGCCGGCGTAGGGATAACGCCGCAGCAGTGCGGACGGCCGCCCTCGGCCATGATACCGGCGGTCAGAGCACTCTCGAGCATGGTGCCCGAAAGACGCGTATCGCGGCCGATGCAGATGTCCGGACCAAGGAACTTGGTCGCCGCACGGCCCAGGCGAAACGCGAGGTCGCACGAGAGGTCGGCATTGGCGACGCCACGGACGCCGTCGGTACCGAAGATGTTCTGGGGCATAGGATCGCTCCTTCCCAAGCAGGCGATATGCAACCGCCCACCCTAGTCGAAAAAGAAAAGCGGGACCCGCCGAGGAATCGGCAGGCCCCGCTTGTACATTGTATCTCGAAAGGAGATAAAACCTTAGCGCTTGGAGAACTGGGGAGCGCGGCGGGCCTTCTTGAGGCCGTACTTCTTGCGCTCGACCACGCGAGCATCGCGCGTAAGGAAACCGGCCTTCTTGAGGTCAGCACGGTAGTCGCCAGCGTTCAGAAGAGCGCGAGCGATGCCCAGGCGCAGAGCGCCGGACTGACCGGAGATGCCGCCGCCATCGCACAGAGCGATAACGTCGAACTGACCGGCGGTGTCGGTCACCTTGAAGGGAGCAAGGGCGTTCTCAACGAGCTGATGACGGCCGAAATACTGCTCGGCGTCACGCTTGTTGATGGTCACCTTGCCGGTGCCGGGGACGAGACGGACGCGGGCGACGGCGTTCTTACGACGGCCGGTACCCTGGTAGACAACGGTGTTCTCAGCCATCTTTAAGCCTCCAGCTCAATCTTCGTGGGGTTCTGGGCAGCGTGCGGATGCTCGGCACCAGCGTAGACCTTAAGCTTGGTCATCTGGGCACGGCCGAGGGTGGTCTTGGGCAGCATGCCGCGAACGGCGCGCTCGATGACCTTCTCCGGGTGCTTCTCCATAGCCTGGCGGAAGCTCTCAGCCTTGAGGCCGCCGTTGTAGCCGCTGTGGCGATAATAGGTCTTCGTGTCGGCCTTGTTACCGGTAAGCTGGACCTTATCGGCGTTGATGACGACGACGAAGTCGCCGCAGTCGCTGTTGGGCGTGAACTGGGGCTTGTTCTTACCGCGCAGGATCATTGCGATCTGGGTGGCAAGACGGCCCAGGACAGCACCATCGGCGTCGACGAGAACCCAGTTGCGCTGGACCTCGCCCTGCTTGGCGTAGTGAGTCGATTTCGAAATCACTTAGACTCCTCCATGTACAGTACGTGTTGTTACAGAGATTCACGGGGCTCTGCAAGTAACCCGTCCATATTACCCCGCTCGCCG
>CABSAN010000021.1 GCA_902475785.1 uncultured Collinsella sp. | reverse complement strand
GGGAGAATCGGGGTGCAAGTCCCCGGCTGTACCAGTAACCGTAATTCCTCTTGGCCCGGGATGGTCGCGTCGCAGATCGGACGGCGCACCCGGGTCGGTAAGGTTAAGTCGGATCGCCTCCCATCTTGTGCGCGGCCGCGGCGTATGCCGCGGGTACGCGTTGGGCTCTGGAGGGAAGGGGGACCCCGATGGGGGTACTCGAGCGCAATATGCGCGATGATGTGGGGCAGCCGCTGGGTAATGCTCCAAGTGCAGACAGTAGGAGACAAATGGATATGTTTGAGGACGAGTGCCAGCGCGCCTCGTGGCGTCGTCATGGAGCGATTGTCCGTGGCGTAGCCAAGCGCGGTCTGGTGGCGTTCCTGGCTTTTGCCATGGCTTTTGGCACCACGCCGGCGCAACTTTGGGCCGAGGGCGCCGAGGGCATTGCCGAGGTCGTGGCTCAGGCCGCAACGGGCGGCGAGGGCGCGGCGGCCGACGAGGGCACTGCTGCCGACACCGGCGCGAACGGTGCGGCGGCGAGCGCTGCTGCCGATGGCGCCGGCGCAGATCAGGGCGCAACTGCGAGCGCCGCGAATGGTGCTGACACCGCCGCAGACAACGCGACTGAGTCCGAGAACCCTGCGGCGGCGCCCGTTGCTTCGGAGCGGAAGAACGCCGTTGCCGCTGCGTCCGCTACAACGCTTTCGAGCGAGGCTAAGGTCTATATCCAGGACGCCAAGGATAAGGACAACTCGTATTCGACGAAGTCCGGCGCGCTCAATGTGGGTGATACGCTCTGGGCCAATATGTACGATGAGGTCGAGACCGAGGACTACTGGGGCGACCCTACGACCGAGACCAAATCGGTCGCTAACCCCGGCGCCTGGACCTATACCTGGCTCGCCGGCACGGTCAAGGCCAGCAGCGACGCCGCCGATTACACCGAGGTCGTAGGCCACGAGCAGTCGCTCACCATCACTGACGCGATGGAGGGCAAATACTTCATCTGCAAGGTGACGGCAGATGGCAAGGACTACTACGGCCCCTCTGTTTCGTACGGCTCGGGCATTAATCCTAACAGCATCCCCGGCCCCGTGCTGGGCGCCGGCCAAATGGAGCTTTACAACGTCAAGCTAAGTAGCGACGCGCCGAGTATAGGCGATACTCTGATGGCGACGCCGTACAAGGATTGGTCGAGCCCCGCGGGCTCCGACGCCAAGGTCACCTACACCTGGTCCGCATCTACCTCGCAGTACTCGGGCTTTACCAAGATCGAGGGCGAGACGGGCGCTTCCCTCACGGTGACCGATGACCTCGAGGGCAAGTACATCAGAGTCGAGGCTACTGCTGGCGTAAATACGGTGAGCAAGACCACCTCCAACAAGGTCAAACAGGCCGGTGCGGTGGACGTCTTCGCGGTTTCGCTCATCAATCCCAAGACCAACAACTCCGTGTTCGCGGTTGGCGATACCGCCCAGGCTCGCGCCAAGGAGAAGGGCGCCTCGACGTTTATCGACGCGAACAAGCTCAACTATCAGTGGCAGTGCTCTGACACCAAGAGTGGCACGTATACCGACATTGCGGGTGCCACGGGTGAGACCCTCGAGCTTACCGACGCTTTGGGTGGCAAGTACCTCAAGTGCAAGGTGTCCTCGAAGATTGGCTCTTCGAGCTTGACCAACTCGACGGGCGCTCTCGTTGCGCCCGCCGGTTCAATTAATATCACCAAAGTGTCCATGAGCCCCTCCTCGGGCAAAGTCGAGGTCGGCTCTACGATTACGGCGACCGCAAAGGCAGGTTCCACCGACGTTACCACTGACTCGCATGTCACGTGGCAGTGGTACAAGGGCACGTCGAACACCGCAAGCTCGTGCAACACGCCTATCGAGGGTGAGACCGGTAACACCCTGACGGTGACCGCTGCCCTTAAGGGCTACTACGTCGTGGCCAAGGCCAACGGCGGTTACGGTGAGCAGAGGCCTAACGGCTATTATGCGGCGGGTCCTGTCTCCATCGCTGGCCAAGTTGAGCTTTACGACGTGCAGTTCGAGGGCTCTCCTGCCACCAATGGCGTGCACGTAGGCGATACGCTCAAGACTAAGGTACGCAAAAAGGACGGTTCGCGCTACAGCTATATCGACCGCACCGATAATGTGACCTACCAGTGGCAGTATGCAAACAGCAACTCGAGCTACGACTCCGCTTACACCGATATCCCCGGTGCTACCAAGGCCACCTATACCGTTGACGCCGCCTATGCCGGCAAGTACCTGCGCGTGAGGGTGACGAGCGAAAATACCGTTTTCAGCACGCAGAAGAAGAACTCGTACGGTACGCAGTCCGTTGCCCCGCTCGGCCCCGTGACGCTCAAGGGTCAGTACAAGCTGGCGGGCATTGAGCTTGCCGATAAAAACGTTACGCTGAGCGTGGGTTCAAAGATCACGCCGAGCGTGCAGGTTCCGGGCAGCTGGTCGGGCTCGACCAAGGACGTGCCCGAAGATGCCGAGCTCACCATGGCATGGTATGCCAGCGAGAACGGTACCGACTGGACCGAGCTTACCGACGGCATCGATACGACCGATGGCAGCCTGACCATTTCGGACGCGCTTGTCGGCAAGCGCATCAAAGTTACGGCGCGCGCCCTCGACAACACGGTTGAATGGGTTTCGCCCGACACTGTTACCGCGGCGGGGGAGTATAACCTGCTGCGCGTGACCACTACGCCGCAGATCAATAGCGATTCGACCCATCTCGTCTCGGGCGATAGCGTTAAGGCGACGGCGCAGGCCAAGCGCGCCGACGGTTCGACCACCAATGGTATCGATGTCACCGGTCAGGCGACTGTTGCCTGGTATGCGGCCGACGACGCGAAGGCTCCCGCGGCCGACTGGACGCTGCTGTCTGATATGTCGGGCGCCGAGGCGACGGTCTCGGCATCTGCTGCTGGCAAATATCTGAAGGCTGTCGCCACGAGTGGCAGCTCGACGGTCGAGCTCGTCTCCGCCAACAAGGTTATCGCCGCGGGCTCGCTCGAGGCCGCAGTCCAAAAGCTCAACGATGCCAATAAGCAGATCGCTGTTGATTACAGCACCAAGGGCGGCAACGTCAACGATGTTCTGAAGGCACAGCTTGCCGACCTGGGCTTTACCGACGTTGACGTTAAGGTCTCCGAGGGCGGCGTTACCTTTAATGCCGAGGATGCCAAGGCCACGGTCGGCATCTCCGACGCTCAGGATAAGACCAACGGCGATGTGACGTTCTTCTACATCGACCCCAACGACTACACCGGTTACAACATCGACGGTCTGCGTAGCGCCGATGTGGTGTTTGAACTGTCGCGCGACGGCGAGACCGAGTACTACCAGCCCAACAAGACGGTTCAGGTGGCTTGGGACGAGGCTCGCGTTCAGCAGCTGCTCGACGATGCCGCCCAGAAGGTTGTCATCGGTTACGCTGCGGGCGATTCGGCCGAGTCTGTTACGTCCAACCTCACGCTTCCGTACCGCGCGGGCTCCAAGAGCAAGTTCGAGGTTAGCTGGAAGAGCTCCGACGGCGATGCCATTTGGCCGTCCGGTTATGGCTGGGACGACTACACCGGCAAGGTGACGCGCGTCTCGAGCGATCGCGCCGTTACTCTGACCGCGACGGTTTCGTTTGTGAGCGGCGGCCCGTCTGACGTTAAGGGCGCGCACGACTTCACCGTAACCGTCAAGGGCGATCCCGAGAAGGTCGCCGCCGACAAGAAGGCGCTCCAGGAGAAGGTCGATGCGGCCTTTACCTACGACAATATCAAGTACTCCGGCACTGACGCGGTCGCCAACAAGGATGGCCTGACCGCCGACCTGCAGATGCCGCGCACGAGCACGCTCAATATCGACGGCAAGTATTACGAGGTCAAGTACTCTGCCAGCACCGATGACATTACGTTCAACGGCTACAAGGGCACGGTTTACCAGCCGCTGCCTGGCACCGAGGCAGCGAAGACCAAGATCACCCTCACGGTGACCGATAAGTCGAACGCCGAGGTCACGGCAAGCAAGACCCTCGACTTTGCGATTGCCCCGCAGAATAAGGACGAGCTCGATGCCGAGCTGTCCCTTATGGAGCAAGCCAAGGCTGGCTACGCCACTGCCATTCTGAATGGTCAGGAAGCCAATGCCGTTTCGGCCGACATGCACGCGTTCCAGAAGGCCTATCTGGATGCCGACGGCAACCTTGCCTGGAGCTACAACAAGGCAACGACCGATTCGACGTCCCTTGGTATTGTTCCGGTTGACCTGCCTGGCTATGACGCGATGTCCGGGCGGGATTGGCGTCTGTTTAAGTCGAGCAACAGCTCTATTGTCTCCGCAGAGAATCTCAAGGTCACGCAGCCGCAGTACAACACGAAGGTTGTCGTTTCCTCGCGCCTGACGAGCGAGAAGTACGCTCGCTATGCCGAGCGCTATCCCGACAATGCCACGTATGCCAAGCTTGCCAACCAGGACGTATCGACAACGTTGACGGTTGTGGGCACGAGTGGTCAAAACAGCCCCGAGGTCACAGCGACGTGCTCGGTTATTGGCGTCGACGCTAAGGGCAAGCAGCAGACGTGGGCTGCCGCTTCGCAGTACACGCTCAAGAACGGCTCGACGGCCGCCGATCTTTCCGAAGAGCTCTTTAAGCGGGCCGGTCTCAAGGCCGACTATGACCCCAACGGCTCTTGGGGTTGGGTGCTCAATTCCATTACGTCGCCTTTCGATGCCGATCGCACCCTTGCATACGACCATGCTACGGGCGCCTATTGGCAGCTGTTTATCAATGGTGTTGCGGCGTCGGTTGGCGCTGGCAAATACACTCTCGAGGCGGGCGACTCTGTCGTCTGGTGCTACTCGAAGTACGGTGACGCTGCGCCCACCGACCGGCTTTCGGTAAGCTGCACCGTTATCGGCCAGGACGCCTCGGGTGCTCAGCAGACGTGGGCGCAACCTACGACCTCGCTGGTGGAAGAGGGCGCAACTGCCGCCGATCTTTCCGAGCAGGTCTTTAAGCAGGCCGGTATTGGCGCCGACACGGGCAAGGGCTCGTACGGTTGGTTCCTCAATTCGCTGACGTCACCGTTCAATAAGAACGTGACGCTTTCGACCGAGCAGATTAACGAGAGTACCTGGAAATACTGGCAGTTCTTTGTCAACGGCAAGAAGGCCAATGTCGGCGCAGGCAACTACACGCTCAAGGCCGGCGATGAGATTACCTGGGTCTATGGTTCCGATGGCACCATGCCCGGTCAAGTTTCTGTCTCGATGGAGATCATCGGCAAGAAGGGCGATAAGGCACAGCGCTGGACCGATCCTTCGACGCAGGTGTTTGTTGAGGGCACGACGATCAAGGACGCCACTGCCGCCTATTTTGATGCCCTTGGCATCGAATCTGAGATGTACGACCAGCAGGGCTATTGGGGTGTCCATAGCCTCGTCTCTCCGGTTGATCGTACCAAGCTGTCTGGTGCCTGGTCGTTCTTCGTCAACGGTGTTCCTGCTAATCAGCTTGACAATGACTACGTTGTCAAATCGGGCGATAGGATCGTCTGGGCCTATGCTGCTGGCGACACGGTGCCTAATCCCGACGAGGTCGTAGTCAATCCGAGCGCCCCGCGTCCGTCCGGTTGGAAGTCCGATTGGGATGGCAAGTCCAATGCGGCGGTCGAGAACGTTTCGACGCCTACGGGTGCGCTAGCGAGCTCTTGGACGTTCGATTGGAAGGCGTATTCTGGTTCGGCGTATCCCAACGCGAGTGAACCTATCGTCGTGAACGGCAACGTATACCTCGCCGTCAACAAGCGTTTGCTAAAAATTGACGCCGAGTCGGGCAAGGTCCTTGCCGAGTCGAATCTTAAGGCTGCGGTCGGTTACACCTCGCGCCCGATTTATGCGAACGGTTTGGTTATCGTTCCGCTTGACGGCGGTGCGGTCCAGGCCCTGACGGCTGACGCGCTCACAACGGTTTGGGTCACTGACTCCGTGAACGAGACTGCTCAGTCGAATTCTCAGCTGACGGTTGATGGCAATTACCTCTATGTCGGCACCGTTGATGTCGACTATGGAAAGGGTACGTACAATAACGGTCATCTGACGCGTATTAATATCCTGACCGGCGCTGTTTCTTGGCAGCATGTCAATGCCGACGAGGGTTATTACTGGACAGGCGCTACAGTGGGTGATGACTTTGTCCTGGTTCCCACCAGTGCTGGTACCGTCGAGATGCTCAGCAAGTCTTCGGGCGATGTGCTCGGCAGCGTTTCGGTTGGAGCGATTGTCAACTCCACCTGCGTGCTTTCGGATGATGGCAGCCATGCCTATCTGATTTCGCGCGACGGCAAGCTGCACGTGTTGGCGATTTCTGATGGCGACTCACGCGATGCGGATGCCGCTTCGCGTATTACCGAGGAGCGTGTGGTCGACCTTGGCCTTACGGGATGTGGATGCGTGCCTACGACGTATGATGGCAAGCTGATTGTCGGCGGCGAAGCCAATGGCAGCGCGGCGCTCGCTATCATTGATCTGAACAAGGACTTTGCTACGACGCTGATCACGACGGCAGACGGCTCCCAGCTGACGGCTGGCACTCTTGGTGGCATTAAGGGCGCTCCGCTGGTGAGCACTCAGGTAGATGGCACGTATGTGTACTTTACGGTTAACTACGGTGAGACCTCTGATTTCGTTAACTACACCTCAGGCGGTGGCGTTTATCGCTACAAGCTGGGCGATGCCGAGGCATCTGGTGTGTTTAGCGCGACGGGGCACTATAACTGTTGCGACTCGCCGATCGCGTGTGATGCCAAGGGCAACCTGTACTACATCAACGACTCTGGCGCGTTGTTTAAGCTGAACGCTGGCATGAAGGTCTCGTTTAACACTGGCGAGGGATCCAAGGTCGATTTCCAGACCACGGCTGCCAACGGCTCTGTCACTAAGCCTGCCGATCCGACGCGCGAAGGTTATACCTTCGCTGGCTGGTATACCGATGAGGCTTGCACGGAAGCGTACAAATTTGACGCTGCGGTGACGGCTGATATGACGCTGTATGCTAAGTGGACCAAGAATGCCGTTAACCCTGGTGGCAATGGCGGATCCAACGGCGGCTCGGGTAATGCCGGTGCTGGTTCTGGCTCCGGCAGCGGCACAAACGGCCAGCAGACTGGCGGTGCTGTTGCTCCGGGCCAAAAGCCGGTGTCCACCACGACCAAGACCGAGACCAAGGACGGCAAGGATTCCAAGAAGGATTCCGGCAAGGGCGACCAGAAGGACAGCAAGAAGTCTGATAAGAAGTCCAGCAAGTCCGGCTCCAAGTCGGATACGGGCGCGGCCGCCAAGACTACCGCTAAGAAGTCCGCTGAGGCTCCCGCGCAGCAGTCTGGCTTCAATCCGCTTGCCATCGTCGGCGTTGCGGCCGGCGTGATCGGGCTTGCTGTCATCGGCGTGTTCGTGTTTACCAAGCGTCGGTAGGTGAGGGCTATGTCCAATAAGCCACAGGACGCCGACTCCAAACAACCTGACTCGTCGTTCATTCAGCTCGACGATGCAAAGCAAAAGGGCGCCGCTTCGGCGGCGTCCGCCCCTCGGCGCAAGGCGCTTGTTGGCGCCCTGACAGCCGCGTGCACCATTCTGATCGTCGTCTCGCTGGGTTTCGTCCATCCTTCCACAAGCGGTGCCTGGTCCATCGACTGGATCATTCAGGCCGTGACGGGGGAGAGCGTCGTCACCGAGGACACCAAGGCGTCTGGCTCGACTACGACTTCGGGCGAGGTCGGGTCCAAGGATTCCAAATCTTCTGATGATACGAATGACGGGTCTAGGGGTTCTGACAAATCTGACTCCAAGAAAGATTCCGAGTCCTCGGACAAGGAATCGAACAAGAACTCGGATAGCAAGAAGTCCGGCGAAAAAGGAGCGGGAAATAAAAAGACCGACAACAGCCAGTCGGCTTCTCAGAATTCGGCAAACTCCGGTGGGCCTTCTGCCGTTCCTGATAACGGTAGTGCCTCCTCGGGCGGCCAGAGCGGCTCACAGGAGTCCAACTACGTCACGGTGACGGTTTCAGTCACATCGAGTGCTGTGGGCAATCCCGTGTCTTCTAGCGGTACCTTCACCTTTAACGAGGGCGCTACGGTCTATGATGCCCTGTGCGCCCTAGGCCTTTCCGTGAATGCGCGCGGCACGTCGTACGGCACGTATGTCGCCGCTATCGGCGGCCTGGCCGAGAAGGAGCACGGCGCCAAGAGTGGCTGGATGTACTCCGTTAACGGCGAAACGCCCATGACGGCCTGCAGCAATTACATTCTCAAGAATGGCGCCAACGTCGTTTGGTATTACGTAACGGGTTAGAGGCCTCGACATAACGCGCCAAACGGGCGGTTCGGACAAACATCCGAGCCGCCCGTTTTTCATGCGTAGAGGACTGGGTCGCCGGGTCTCTCGGCAAACAAAAAAACCGGTTGGAACGAGAATTCCAACCGGTGATACCTTCAAGCTAATGTCGAGCAAACTACGACTGTGCGCCCTCGAGGAAAAAGCGACGGCTAAAGTAGTTGTACCAGGTGACCAAGAACGTGGCGATGGCCTTCATGGCTTGGTAGCCGATGCTCAAAAACGTGACGCCCACAAACATGTACAGGTCGTTGAGACCCAGGCCAATCACCGACAGGATGGTGAAGATCGTGAACTCGCGCTTGCGGCTCATGCCCTCACGGTGGTCGAACACGTACTTCATGCTGAGCCAGTAGTTGACCACGACGGACGTGGTAAACGAGACCGTGGTGCTCATCAAAAAGTCGAGGTGGAACAGCTCGACGAGCGCAATGAGCATGCCCCAGTCGATGCCAAAGGAGATGAGACCTACGACAGCGAACTTGAAGAATTGCTTAGTATGAGGTTGTGCCAGTGCCTTGCGCACGTAATCACATCCAATGCGTTGACGAATCGAGCAGAGGATACTTTAGAGCTTTTGCAAGGGAAACGTAAGGGCTTTGCCAAGAACTATACGAACTCGCCAAATTTGCAAGAGACAATCCGCAAACGTTGCAAATCTTGCCGTAAACGAGCAGGGCCCACGAACAACGCAGCGCTCGACGCACGTTGTCCGTGGGCCCCGTAGCTGTGCGGGAAAGCCGAGCTATTTGGTCTCCTCGCCCTCCAGGAAGATCTTTCGGGTCACAAAGTTGTAGACCATGACAAGCGCGGTGGCGCAGATCTTGGCGATATTGGCCTCGAGTCCCAAGCCGGCGTTGAGCGCCAGCACGATACCGTCGTTGAGTGCCAGGCCGATCACGGACAGCACGACAAAGATGATGAACTCGCGGCGTCGGCTCATGCCCTCCTTGTGCGCAAACACGTACTTCATGCTCGCGACATAGTTAAAGATGAGCGAGACGATAAAGCCGCTGGTGTTGGCGATCAGGATGTTAAGGCCCAGACCGTAGTGGAGCAGATTCATGATGCCAAAGTCGATGACGGTGGCGACGACGCCGACGACGCCAAACTTCATGATCTGCGCAAGGAGCTTTTGCATGGTACCTGCCTTAGGGTGGCGCCGGAGCGCCGCGGGGATGACGAACTCAGCAAGTTTAGCCAATCCCCACGGGTGGAGCTAGGCGCGCTCCTCGATAGCACCGTTTCTATATGCATCGAGCAGCTGGCGCAGGTCCTGGATCTGGCTGCGAATCTTGGCGCCGGTATCGGTATCGCTGACCATGCGGCGACGGTCGGCCTGGTCAAAACGGTTGGTCTCGCTCTCGATGTCCACGTTGCGCGTGAGCGCTTCGGCAACCGTGGTAAAGGCCCGGTGCGACTTGAGGCGGCAGCCGCGTGAGCTCGAGATAAGCGTGTAGCCGGCGATGCCCGTCTTGGGATGGTAGGCGCGACAGAAGCCGCCATCGATGACCAGCAGCTTACCGTCGGCGCGGATGGGCTGCTCGCCCTTGGTGGTTTTAACGGGTGTGTGGCCGTTGATGATGTGGCCGGTCGGCGAACATGCCATGGGGGCAACGCCGAACTCGCGCATGATGTCGTCGCAGACCGAGGGCGACTTGGTAAGCGTAAAGTACGGGTCCATCGGCTCGACCCAGGTGCTCTTATCGGCGATATAGGCGCGCTCAAAGGTACGCACCAGGCGTCCGCTGGCGGGTGAGTTAAAGCCAATCCACAGGTACCACATCCAGTCGAGAGCGTCGCGGTCACCCACGCGCCAGGCGCGGCGGGCGATGTGGTCGCAAAAATCGAGATAATCGCGGCCGGCGTGCCAGGTACCCAGGCAGTTCATGCTGCTAAAGGTGCCATCCTCGTTGAGCGGCACGCAGCCATGGAACAGCAGGTTGCCGTTGGTGACCTTGTACATCGAGCCGTGGGTGTAGAGGAAATCGATATGGCGATGCAGGTGATCGGCGGTGACAAACTCGGACACGAGCTTGTCGATGATGTGTTGCTCCTGGGGCGTGAGCGTGTAGGGGTCCGTCGGGTCGACGGTGGGGAAGTCGTTGGTCGTGAGCGGCCACACGCTGCCGTCGGCGAGCGTGACCGCGCCGGTGCCGTGGTCGATCTTGTCGAGCAGCAGGCGGTCGGCCATGTCGAACTCGGGGTGGCGCTGGATAATCTGGCCCTCGAGCTTAAAAAGCAGGACGTTGATGGCTTTAATCAGCGGGCTGATGGGCTCACCGGCGGTATAGGTGGCATCGGCAAAGGCGACGAGCTCGCGCAGCGAGATGCCGTAGTCGTTCTCAAGGATCTCGTAATTGTCGTAGCGCAGGTTGTTGCGCAGCACCGTGGCGATGCAGGCGGGCTCACCGGCGGCGGCGCCCATCCACAGCAGATCGTGGTTGCCCCACTGAATGTCGAGCGAATGATAGGTGAGCAGGCGGTCCATAATCTTGGCAGCGCCGCCGCCACGGTCGAAGATATCGCCCACCAGGTGCAGGTGGTCGACGGCCAGGCGCTTGATGAGCGAGGCGAGCGACTCGATAAAGTCGTCGGCGCTTGCGGTCTCTAGGATGGACTCCACGATGCGCTCGTGATAACGCACACGATAGTTGTTCTCGTCCGGATGCGTGTGCAGCAGCTCGTCGATGATGTAGGCGTAATCGCGCGGGATGGCCTTACGCACTTTGGAGCGCGTATAGCGGCTCGAAAGCGAGCGGGCAACCATGATGAGCTGGTCGAGCATTGTCTTGTACCAGGTGGGGGAGTCCTCGCGCCGGCTGCGGACCAGCTCGATCTTCTCGCGCGGGTAGTAGATGAGCGTGCACAGCTCGCCCTTTTCGTCAAAGGAGAGCGTGTCGCCAAAGATCTCGTCGACATGTTCGCGCACGACACCCGAGCAGTTGTTGAGGATGTGCATAAAGGCTTCGTACTCGCCGTGCACGTCGCTCATAAAATGCTCGGTGCCTTTGGGCAGGTTGAGAATGGCCGAGAGATTGATGATCTCGGTAAACGCGGATTGCTCGGTAGGAAATTGTCTCGACAGCAGGCGCAGATACTTAAAGTCTTGCGGGTTGCGATCGAATGCGACCATGAAACACCTTCCGATGGGGCTGGTAAAACTGATAAACAGCGTCAAACGTTTATCAGTATGCGCCGCTTTTGTTTCGATTTTGCGCCAGCGGCTGAATTGTCGGCTGAATGGTTTGGTAAATCGATTTAGTTGAGGTTGATGTGTCGGTTGGGTGGAGACGAAGGGGGTGATTTCTCAGATATTTATGCGTGGGGTCGGTGGAGACGATGGTGGTAAAGATGTTCGCTAATTTCGGTTCGAATTGGTAAATAGTGGACGTTTGTATCGTATTTAGGCTTGCTGTGCGATAATTTGCGCAGCAATACTTAAGGAGCCTCATATGAGTGATTTTGTCCTGACCTGTGAATCCGCCGCCGACCGAACCCGTGAGTTCTTTGCGTCGCGCAATATCCCTGTCGTGTGTTTTCATTACGAGATCGACGATGTTGTCTATACGGACGATCTGTATCAGTCGATTACGCCGGACAAGTTTTTTGCCCAGATTGCCGCGGGCGCCATGCCCAAGACGTCTCAGGTGAGCGTGGGCGAGTACGAGGAGTTTTGGGAGCCGTTTGTTGCCGAGGGTAAAGACGTGCTGCACCTGGCGTTGTCGTCGGGTATTTCGGGCACGTATGGATCGGCCTGCGTTGCGGCACAGATGCTCGCGGATCGCTATCCTCAGGGCGGCAAGGTGCGCGTTATCGATTCGTTGGCGGCGTCTTCGGGCTTTGGCCTGCTGGCGGAATGTGCCGCCGACGTTCGCGATAGCGGCGCTTCGCTCGACGAGACGGCCGCTTGGATTGAGGAGCATAAACTCAACCTTCACCACTGGTTCTTCTCGACCGATCTGTCGAGCTACCTGCGCGGCGGTCGCATTTCGGCCGCGAGCGCGATTATCGGCACAGCGCTTAAGATTTGCCCACTTATGACGGTCGATTGCGAAGGTGGGCTGTCGCCACGTGAGAAGATTCGCACCAAGAAGCGCGCGATTTCCGAGATGGCTAAGACCATGATGAAACACGTGCAGGACGGTGCGGATTATTCGGGCAAGTGCATCATGTCGCACTCGGCGTGCCGCGGGGATGCCGAGGCCGTTGCGGCGCTGATTGAGGGACAAGTTCCGCAGCTCAAAGGCAAGATTGAGATCAACAATATCGGTGCTCTGATCGGTTCGCACACCGGGCCTGGTACGGTGGCGCTCTTCTTTATGGGCGACAAGCGCGTGGATTAACTTGGCCCATCACGTCGCTGCATGATTGCTCAAGCGAAAATGGCCCGCCTCACGTTTTGTGGGGCGGGCCATGCTGTTGCGGCTAGCGTTTCTTTCCGCGGAAGAAGAAGCCGTGGAGCGATGGCTTGAGTCCACGGTTGGCGCGACGCTCCTCGATATGATCGTGGATCGAAGCGACACGTTCGATGACTTCGTCGGGAATCGGCACGTCGGGATTCATGTTCTCGACCTGGCTGACCTCGGCGGCGGCGACCTGGTCGATAATGGGCACATCGTCGCGCGAGATAACGGGCGTGGCGTCTTCCTTCATCTTGCGGTAGCGCTGCATCATATCGGTCTGCAGCTGCTGGGCCGAAGGCGGCGTCCAGATGATGGCGTTGGCGCCGGCGGCGATGGTCTCACGGATGCTCTCGGGTGTTTTGCCGCCCGGTGCGATGAGCGGCAGGTTGGGATAGTGCTCGCGCAGCTCACGCAGAACCTGGGGCGTGTTCTTGCCGGCGGCGATGTTGAGGATCTTGGCTCCGGCGCGCACCTTGGCGTGAGCGTCGTCGTCGCAGCGAACGACCGTGGCGATGACGGGGATGTCTGCGATGTTGGTGATGTGCTCGACCATCTCGGCAGTGGCTGGGGAGTTGACCACACAGCCCGCCGCGCCCTGCATCTCGGAGACGGCTGCCATCTGTACGGAGCGCTTACCGGTCGTAGTTCCGCCGCCCACGCCTACAAAGACCGGGCACTCGGCGACAGTTAACAGCGCCTGCGTAATGGCAGGCTGTGGCGTGAAGGGGTATACGGCAAAGACGGCATCGGCGTTGGAGTTGCGGATGACCGCGACGTCGGTGGTGTAGATAAGCGACTTGATGCGACGACCGAAGAGCGTAAAGCCGCTGGCCTCCTCGATCTCGTCGGGCATGCGGAGGGCCGCCTTGCGCAGGCGCCCGTCGATGGGCAGCGGCTCCATGGGGAGCAGTCCGTTGGGGGTCACGGCTACCTGGGGCTCGGTGAACTCGTCTGCGAGCTCGACTTCGGAAAAATCAACCGAGGCGACGATGTCCTCGTGAACCTCGGCGGGAACATCGATGGGGGCCTGGTCGTTCGTCGCGGCAGGCGCGTCGAAGGAACTGGTGCCGACAAAGGCGTCGACGCGCTCGTTCAAATCGTTGAGAGTATCCATGGGGGCTCGATTCTATGCGATGGTGGCCGGCGGGGTGCCGACAGCGTTGTGCTTGCTAAATCGTTTGACGAGTTGATTTTTCCCCGCCGCGCCATCCGTTAGACCGAAGGACCGGCGAACGTGAAGGAGCTGTGGTGGCGGGTATTGAGGTGCTATCTTGAATGTCCCGTTTAAAAGAGAGGTGACGCGGTATGGAATTCACAGCAATGTTGGGCTCGATTGGCCTGTGTGTGGGCGCAATCGTTGCCGCCGCAGTCATCTACTTGGTGGTCACGGCCATTAAGGGAAAAAGGGCCGAGCGCAAGGAACGGGAAGCACTTAAGCAGCACCGTGACCAGCAGGACAAGCGCGCACGGAGATAGTTTGTTGAGTTTTGAATCCGTGCGCTAGCTGCGTTTTCGGATCAGGGCGATGTAGAAGCCCTCAAAGTCGCGGCTAGGCGGAATGGTCAGCGTACCGGGCATACCGTTGACGACGGCCGAGACATGGCCGGCAGCGATGGCCTCGGTGAGGGCGTTGCTCTCGACGCGTGGCTCTTCGCCAGCTTCCTGGGCGCGGCGCGTTTCACTTTCGCTCGGCGTGCCGTCGAGGGGGATGAGCTCGCAGTCCATATGCTTGTCGAGGGCCTCTTGCAGGGCGTCCTCGTTTTCCTGCGGCATAATCGAACAAGTGGAATAGACGAGCGTGCCGCCCGGCTTGAGGGCGCCCATGGCGCGGTCCAGAAGTGCGCGCTGCGAGCGGGCACACTTGTCAAGCAGCTGCTCGGTGAGGCCGCGCAGGCTCTTCTCGATGCCGCTGATGACGGTGCCCGTGCCGGTGCAGGGAGCGTCGAGCAGGATACGGTCAAAGCGGAAGAACTCGTCGAGTTCGCGTGCGTCGATGCGCATGACGGGCACGTTTTTTGCGCCTTGGCGGTGGAGGTTGGCTTCGAGCTTTTCGGCGCGGGGAACGCTCATCTCGCAGGCCGTGAGGTGCGCCTGGCCCTGGGTGAGGGCGGCGATCTGCGTCGTCTTGCCACCGGGGGCCGCGCACATGTCCAGGATGTCCTCGCCAGCCTGAGCGCCCAGGACCAACGGCGGCATCATGGACGACAGGCTCTGCAGATAGATTTTGCCGTCGCGGTAGATGTCGAGGTCCCACAGGTCGGATACCTGGGCCTCGGGCAGGATGAAAGCGTCCGGATACCAGGTAACGGTTTGGTGCGCGATGCCGGCCTCGTCGAGTGCGGCGGCGATGTCTTCGGCGGTCGCCTTGAGCGTGTTGGCACGCAGTGTGACTGGGCGTGTGGCCGCGGCGCCGAAGCCCTCGATCATGAGCTGGGCATCGGCGGGTGCATAGGCGCCGGCGACCGTGTCGACCATAAAGCGCGGCAGGTCGGCGGCGGAGTGTTGGGCGGCAAGCTGGTCGGAAAGCTCGGTAGCGGCAAACTGCCTGAGCTTGAGCTCGGGCTTAACCTGCTTTTTCTGCTTACGACGACGCGGCTTGGACATCCGTCTTTCCTTCCACCTAAATGATTATTCTGGGACGGGGATTAAAAAATCATTTAATCCCCGTCCCAGAAAGACTATTTTGCGGCGCCCGGGAATGATTATTTAATCCCCGTCCCAGAATAATCATTCCCGGGCGCGTTGCGGTTGCCTAGTACTGGCTCTCGTGCTTGCTGAAGAAGTCGAAGCGCGGGGGCAGCGGCTTCACGCGGTGCTCGCCGGGCTTCTCGCCCAGGCTCTCCACAAACTCGTCCGTGGAGGCAAAGATGTTATCCCAGCTAAAGAAAGGGACCGGGTCGACGTCGAAGTACTCGCAGATGAGCTCGCAGCCGGCCGGGACGATGCCGTGCATGAGCACGGTCGCCACGCGCAGCTCGGTAAAGGCGTCGACCAGGGCCTGCTTCATGGCGGCGTTGGCTGGTTCGCCCTCGAGCTTGTTGGCGGCCTTGGAGGCGTCGCTCCAGCGCTTGTTGGCGGCGCGCAGGTAGTCGTCGCACACGGCGAGCGCACGGTGCGTCTCGAACTTGTACATGGCCTGCTCAAAGGCAAGGGCGGCCTGCTCGGCAGCCTCGACCACGGCAGCAGAGGCGGCACCGGCCGGAATGCAGCCGTTGCGATAGGGGCTCTCGTCGCCCTCCTTGATGGCGACGCCGTAGAAGCAACTGCGGGCCAGGCGGTTGAACACGCCGGTCAAAAGGGCGCTCTCCTTAAGGGCCGGGTCGATAACGCGCTTGTCGTCGCAGGCGCGTACCTCGTTGCCGTCCTTGTCCTTGCCGGTCACGCGCGTGTCGTATGCCTTGGGGCTAAAGCTCACCGGCTTCTCGGACAGGCCGAGCGACAGCCAATGCGCGCGCATCTGCTCGCAGGTGTAGTGGTTGAGCAGGTCGTCTGCCGGCGGGGGAGGAGTCTGCGAGGACGAGCTGGCCTTTTTGCCCATGTAGAGCAGGTGATAGCAGGCGCTGACGGTGCTCTGCGTGAGGTCCCAGCCCAGGGCCTCCCACATGGCGGTCTGCGCGATGCAGTAGAAGTAGATGTTGTCCTGACCGATAAACTGGTAGATCTGAGCGTCGTCAGAGCACCACCAGTCGCGCCAGTCGAGCGAGCTGTGCTGGTAGGTGGGCGCGGGGACCTGCGTGGAGTCGGCAGCGGGCTCGCCCATGAGGGCGGCATCCTGGGCGGCGACGCCCTCGGTTACGCCGGCGGCCTTGGCATCGCGTGCGAGCACGGTACGCGTATAGCTGATGGGCGCCCACAGGCTCTCGGGCCAGCACCAGCAGGTGACGTCGGAGACGCCATCGACCTCGGGCACCGGAACGCCCCAGTCGATGTTGCCGGTGATGCGGAAGGGCACGAGTGCCTTGCCGCTGCGGAAACGCACGCCACCGTTGGCGAGCACCGCGTGGGCATCGTCGCGCTCCTTCCAGCTGGGGAAGGTGACGGTAAAGCTGCTCTTGTTGCCCTCGGGCTCCAGCACGGTGTGCTCGGGAAGCTGATCCTCGACGGCGTCGAAAGCCTCGCGGAACTTGTTCTGGATGTAGAGCTGAGCCGGCAGCAGCCACTCCTCAATGGTCTTGGAGACCACGGAACGAACCTGCGGGTTCTGGGCGAGCTTGGCGGTGTAGGTCTTCATAAAGTCGAGGTAGGCCGGCAGGTCAAAGTAGAGGTTGTCGACCGGGCGCAGCTCGGGCACCTCGCCGGTGAGCTGGCTCTTGGGCGCGATGAGCTCCTCGGGCTCAAACTGGTGACCCAGGTCGCACTCGTCGGCATAAGCCTTCTCGGACTTGCAGCCCTGGATGGGGCAGCGGCCGATCACCTGGCGGCCGTTGAGAAACGTGCCGGCCTTGGCGTCGTAGAACTGCAGCGTGGAGCGCTTGGAGATGGTGCCCTGCTCGTGCAGACGCTCGATAATCTCGGCGGTAACCTCGTTGTGAATCTGCGCAGCCGGCTCAAGGCCCGAGCCGCCGTAGATATCACAGCTGATGTTGTAATTGTTGAGGGTCGCGGCCTGGCGGGAGTGATTGGACTCGACGTACTCGTTAATGGACTTGTCGTAGCCCTCGTTCTCCTTGAGCTTGCGGTAGCTCTCCATGATGGGCGAGCCGTAGCAGTCAGTGCCCGAGGTGAAGATGACGTTCTCGCGGCCCAGACGGTCGCGCAGGAAGCGGGCAAAGAAGTCGGCAGGGACAAAGACGCCGCCGACGTGGCCAAAGTGAAGACCCTTGTTGCCATAGGGCTCGCCGGCGGTAACGATGGCGCGGCGAGGCCAGCTGGGACGGTCGTTCATGGAGTATTTGGTTGCCATGGGACTCCTTCGCATATGGTAAGAGCGCAGCCGGGCGCGAGGCCTGGCGACGCGGTGGTCAATTCGTGCATATCGATCGACATTATCACACATGCGGACGGGTACGTGGCAGGGGCGCTATCCTAAGATGCTATGAATGAGATTTCCAACATACACGCGTTTGAGGACGAGGATTTTCTGCACGCCTGCTTTGTGTGGGGGATGGCCGTGCTTGGCGCATTTGCCGTGTGCCTGGTGCCGGTGTTTATGCTGCTGGGTGGGCCCGCGGATCTGGATGCGGCTGACGCGGGCGGTTGGACGGCAGTCTTGGGCTGGCTAGTCGGCTTGGCTGCGGTTTCGACGGCGTCATTTGCCGTGCACGAGCTGGTGCACGGTGTGTTTTTTAAGCTGCTGGCGCCTGCGGGCGCGCAGGTGACCTTTGGGGCGAATCGCGAGACGGCGATGATCTATGCCTGCGCCGAGGGCGTTGTGTATTCGCGCCGGCGGTACGTGGCGGTTTGTCTGGCGCCGATGGTTGTTGTGACGGCGGCGTTTGCCCTGGGGTTTGCGTTTTCGGGCTATCCTCTGCTGTGCTACCTGGCGGCCGGCTTGCATTTGTCGGGCTGTGTGGGCGACTGGTATTACGTGCGGACCATTTTGCGCGACCGCCGCATTGTCGCCTGCGAGGACACGTCCTTTGGCGTCCGCTTTTTCGCAAGGTAGTCTTTTTGGGATGATTTTTCTGGGACGGGGATTAAAAAATCATTGCGTACCTAATGATTTTTTAATCCCCGTCCCAGAAAAATCATTGCGGGGGAGGAGATGTTGATGAAGCCGTTGTTGTTGCACGCTTGCTGTGCGCCGTGCTCGCTGGAGCCGGTTCGCCTGCTGCGCGAGGAAGGGTTTGAGCCCACGATTTGCTGGACCAACCCCAATATTCAGCCTCGCGATGAATGGCAGCGGCGTTTGGACGAGCTGCGCCGGTGGTGTGCCGATGGCGACATCGAGCTTATCGAGGCGGGGGAGGACCGTGAGCGCTGGGAGGCCGGTGTGGCCCCGCTGGGCGCCGATCGGCCCCATCGCTGTCGCGCTTGCTATGCCCTGCGTCTGGCCGAGGCGTGCCGTGTGGCCCAGGAGCGTGGGTTTGAGTTTGTGGGCACGACGCTCGCCGTCTCGCCGTATCAGCTGTTCGATACCTGCAATGACGTGCTTGAGCGCTTGGCGGCGGCACATGGGCTCATCCCGGTCATTCGCGATTTTCGCCCGTATTACCCCGAGGCGACTCGCCGTTCGCGCGAGCTGGGCATGTATCGGCAGAACTACTGTGGTTGCCGCTTCTCGGCTGTCGAGGCAGCCATGGACCGCGCTCGCATCCGTGACGAGCGCAAAGCCGCCAAAAAGTAGTTCATTTGGGACGTCAGCCTGCTAGGATGTAGAGCGGACTTTAGCTATATAAGGAGTATCCGACGTGTCTATGCGTACCGATGATTTTGACTACAACCTTCCCGAGGAACTGATTGCCCAGGCTCCTGCCGAGCCGCGCGACTCCTGCCGCCTACTGGTGATGGATCGTAAGGGCTCCCAGGCGGGAACGCCGCTGGAGCACGGTGGTAGCGTTGAGCACCGCATCTTCCGCGACATCATCGACTATATCGAGCCGGGCGACGTGCTCGTCATCAACCAGACGCGCGTGATGCCGGCCCGTCTGATCGGTCGCAAGACGGGCTCGGGCGGCGTGGTCGAGACGCTGCTGCTCAAGCGCCGCGAGGATGTTGACCCGCTGGGTCACGTTTGGGAGTGCCTGGTCAAGCCGGGCAAGCGCCTGAAGCCCGGTGCCCAGATTGAGTATCGCGCCGGTGGCGCCCATGCGCCCGAGGGGGCTCCCGTGGTGCTGATGGCCGAGATCGTCGACTTTGTCACCGATAGCCGCGGCGGCCGCCTGGTGCGTTTTGAGCCGGCCGGTTGCAATGCCGCCGGCGACCCGCGCACGCTCGACGAGGCCATCCATGCTGCCGGCCACGTGCCGCTGCCGCCCTACATTACCGATTACGAGGGCGATCCCGAGAAGTACCAGACCGTCTACGCCATGAAGGAGGAGCACTCGGCTGCCGCCCCCACGGCGGGTCTGCACTTTACGCCCGAGCTCATGGCCGCTATTGAGGCCAAGGGCGCGAAGTTTGCCGCCGTCGAGCTCGAGGTGGGCATCGACACCTTCCGTTTGGTGGAGGAGGACGACCCTACGCAGCACGTCATGCACACCGAGCGCTACCACGTGTCGCAGGAGGTCGTCGACGCCGTGCATAAGGCGAAGGCCGAGGGGCACCGCGTGATCGCCGTCGGCACCACCGCCGTGCGTTCGCTCGAAAGCGCCTTCGATGCGGACGCGCCGGTGTCCGATCCGGCCGTAACGGCGCGCTATTTTGAAGGCCGCGAGGACGGCGCCGACACGCTCGGCCGCGGTGACATCGTGGTACGCGAGAACGCGACAACGCAGCTCTACCTCATGCCCGGCTCGACCTATCACGTGGTCGACGCGCTGATCACCAACTTCCATGTGCCGCGCTCCACGCTCATGATGCTCGTCAGCGCACTTGCCTCCCGAGACCAGATCATGGATGCCTACGCTGCTGCTATCGAGGAGCGTTACCGCTTCTTCAGCTTTGGCGACGCCATGCTCATTTGTTAGTTACGCGGTTCTACGAACCGCGTAACTGCTCGACGCTGCAAACGCCCCTAAGCGGCAATCTGACGTTCAATCGTCGGGCATGACCTCTCTAGGTTCCGCCGTTCTACCGAACGGCGGACCGGCCGACGCTGCGCGGGCCGCATTTGGACAATCTGACGTTCAACTTCAAGGGCGCGACCAGAAGGTCAGCGCCCTTTCGTTTCACGTCACCTTGTCTCAAATGCGACCCGCTCGCTGTCGTTTCCAGAGCATCGGCGTTACCTTGGCTGTTGGATGTAGTCGTTGGGGACGTTCTTAAATGACTAGTCAAAGGGGACACTCTTGCGGCGCTTGGCACTTGACTAGTCGTTGGGGACGTTCTTGGTCGACTAGTCGTTTAAGAACGTCCCCAACGACTACCTTGCGGCAATCTAATAAGTTGCGGTGAGATAGTTCTTGAATTGGCCTTTTTGAGGGCTAGATAGGAACTATTTCACCGCAACTGCGTTGGGGCGTTTTTGGCAGCGGGTTTACTTGCTCGCGAACAGCCAGATCAGGACGATCACCAGGATTGCGGCGATGATGCAGGCGATGGCTCCGGTGAATTTGATGCGTGAGTCGCGGGTTCGCTTGCGCACGTCGTCTTCGGCGGCCTCGAGTTGGGCAACTTCGCGCTCGGTCTCGGTATACTCGGCCTTGTCGCGTGCCAAAGACCCGGCGAGCGATTCGGTGATCTCGGGGTGGTCGTGCACCTCGGTCGCCTGTTCGATAATCGACTGCGCATGCGCGGCATCTGCCCGGGCGTTGGCGATGGCCTGCTCCTGCTCGCGACGAGCCTTGTCCTGCGTGGCGATCTTTTCGCGCAGCTCGCGCTGGCGCGTCGCGGCGGCAGTTTTTGCGGACTGCAGCTCGTCGCGCGCGGCATCTGCCTCAGCCGTTACGGCCTGGTGCGCTCGTTTAGCGTCGGCGATGGGGGCCTGTGCCTGCTCGACGGCCTGCTCGGCGGCGGCAAGTGAATGCTCAAGATCGGCAGTCACGCGCGGAATATCTTCCTCGGCCTTGCGGAGGGCATCGGCAGCGTCGGAGATTTGCATAGACAACTCGTTGGTGCGTACGGTGTAATTGGCGGGATTTGCCGAAGGGTTGCGCTGCAGCTCGGCATACTCGCGACGCAAGGTCTCGAGCTGCGCGCGCGTAGCATCGGCGGTTTGTCGTGCGGCGGCGACACCGGCATCGCGCTCAGCCTTCACTTTGTCGCGGATGCGCTTGGAATCCTCAAGGCGACGGACGAGGCGGTTGCCGGTCTCGCGCGAGCTCGCCTCGCGGGCTTCCACGGCGTCGAGTGCAGCCTTCAGGCGGAGCTCGGTCGCATCGTCCTCTGCCTTCATTTGCTCGAGCTGGCCCTTGAGCTCAGTCGCTTTGGCGGCGTGGGCGTTGCGGTCAATCTCGGCGGCCGCGGCGGTCTTTTGTGCCGTGGCGATCGCCTGGCGCTGGTCGGCGACAATCTGGTCGTACCGCCCCGCGATATCCTGCCGCGTCTCGAGCTCCTCTGCCTGGTCGGCGATGCGCTGCTCAAGCTCGGCTAAATGGGCGCGGGCATCGGCGAGTGCCTTCTTGGCGGCGTTCATCTCGCGCATGGCCGACGCGCCCTGGGCGATAAAAGTGCCCACGGCGTTAGCGGTGTTTGAGACGGCGCTCCCCAGGTCGCGACTCGTGGCGGAAGCATGCGAGGTGGTCGGGTGCGCGGCCTCGGCGGCATTCGTATCGGCAGTCTGCGGCGTGGTGATATTGCCGGTGCCGCCTTCGATCACGGAAAAGCCCGCTGCGTGTGGGTCGACCGCGTCGGCGCCGATCGTGGGGTGCTCGAGTTGCAGGAACGAGGGCATGGTGCTGCCCTGGTCGGCAACCGGGGTCTCGCCGGGCACAAACGTCGAGGCGGCCTCGGCGGCTTCCTCTTCCTCGGCGTCGACATCGGCATCGGCGACAGCGTTCTTCATCGCTTTGACGGCATCCATCATGGAGTCCATGACGGCGTCGAGTTCTTCTTCCGATGACACCTCGATGGGGCCCGCTGCTTGCGGAGCGTTCTCGGCCTTGGGTTCAGTATCGCTTGGGTCCGGCTGCTCTAGCTGATCTTCTTTGCCTTGCTCTGCGGCGACATTTGCGTCTGCGGCCTCGTCTGCGGCGGCAGGAGCCTCCTCGACAGCGGCATCAATGCCGCCATCGCTGCTGGTAGAAGTCTCGCAGTCGTCAATGGTGTCTGCGGAATCATCAATATGCTGTTGAGTCTGGGGGTCCAGCTCGTCTGTCATAGGCATGTGCTCCTCATCGTTGTTTGTCACCCTATGATAAAGTCTCGCGCCGACATCCCGCGCCCCGCAGCAAAGTTTCAAAACGTGTTCGATGGCTAGCGTCGATAGCAAAAACTCGGCCACTTTATCCAGTTTGTACTTGACAATCCCTTCGCCGAAAGACGTTATGCCGTTCGCCTGCCGAGGCCTTTTCTTTTCACTTGAACACGCTAAAGTTGCATCTCAGCTTTTGGCGCGTTTATTTTGGATGCGCGCAGTCGGCGGGCGTGCCCGTCGCGATTCGAAAGGACTTTGTATGGGACTTTTCACTGGTAAGACCGTGATCGTCACCGGCGGCGGCAAGGCCACGCTCAAGGACGGCTCCGCTGGCTCCATCGGTTACGGCATCGATATCGCTTTTGCCAAGGAGGGCGCGAACCTCGTTATCACCGGTCGTAACGTCGCCAAGCTCGAGGCCGCCAAGGAGTCTCTTGAGGCTGAGTACGGCGTCAAGGTTCTGCCTGTTCAGGCCGATGTCTCCGCCGGCCAGGACAACGAGGCCGTCGTGCAGAACGTTATCGACAAGGCGATTGAGGAGTTCGGTCGCATCGACGCCGTCGTCAACAACGCTCAGGCCAGTGCCTCGGGTGTGACCATCGCCGACCACACTATGGACCAGTTTAACCTGGCCATTTACTCTGGCCTGTATGCCACCTACCTGTACATGCAGAAGGCCTATCCGCACCTGAAGGAGACCAAGGGCTCCGTGGTCAACTTTGCTTCGGGCGCCGGTCTGTTTGGCAACTATGGCCAGTGCAGCTATGCTGCCGCCAAGGAGGGTATCCGCGGCTTGACCCGCGTCGCCGCCAACGAGTGGGGCAAGGACGGCATCAACGTCAACATCGTGTGCCCGCTTGCCTGGACTGCTGCGCTCGAGAACTTCCGGGATGCCTATCCCGAGGCGTTCAAGGCCAACGTTCACATGCCGCCGGCGGGCCATTACGGCGACGTCGAGAAGGAAATCGGCCGTGTGGTCGTTCAGCTCTGTGGCCCCGACTTTAAGTATATGAACGGCGAGACTGTCACCCTCGAGGGTGGCATGGGCCAGCGGCCTTAATAGTTACGCGGTTTTACCAAACCGCGTAACGGGCCGACGCTGCGCGGGCCGCATTTGGACAATCTGACGTTCAACTTCAAGGGCGCGACCAGAAGGTCAGCGCCCTTTCGTTTCACGTCACCTTGTCTCAAATGCGGCCCGCTCGCTGACTTATGCTCAACCTGCGGCACCATTTTGCTTGAAGGCACCTTGCTCGCTCTGGCGGGTTTTCGCTGTCGGTGCCATAACATCGGCGTTGCCTTGGCTGTTGGAAATGATCCCAATGACTATGACCCCTTTGCACCAGTTTCTGTCGAGTCGGTGCTTCTTGCGGGTTGCCCGTATAATGGTCTGCGTATGAACCGCAACCAAGGAGTTCCAGTTTATGGACCAGAATCTCTTTAAATTCGACCTAATCGCCGAGGATCCGACGACGCACGCGCGCGCCGGCGTGCTGCATACCCCGCACGGCGACATCGAGACACCGATCTTTATGCCTGTGGGCACCAAGGCAAACGTCAAGGGCATCCCCACCGAGACCGTTAAGCAGCTCGGTGCGCAGATCGTGCTCGCCAACACCTACCACCTGTCCATGCGTCCCGGCGAGGACACCATCGCCGAGCTGGGCGGACTGCACAAGTTTATGAACTGGCACGGCCCCATCCTCACCGACTCGGGCGGTTTCCAGGTCTTCAGCCACAACGACGCCGTCAAGCTCACCGACGAGGGCGTGCGCTTTATCGTCAACGATTACGACGGCCGCCACGTGTTCTGGACGCCCGAGGACAACATGGAAATCGCCATGAAGCTCGGCTCCGACATCTGCATGCAGCTCGACCAGTGCCCGGGCTATCCCGCCACGCGTGCCTACGTCGAGCGCGCCGTTGAGCTGTCGAGTATGTGGGCCGAGCGCTGCTACAAGGCTCACACCCGCGATGACCAGGCGCTCTTTGGCATCGTCCAGGGCGGCATGCATCTGGACCTGCGCCTGCGCTCGCTGCGCCACCTGGAGGAGTGCGGCGACTTCCCCGGCTATGGCATCGGCGGCTACTCGGTGGGCGAGGACCACGAGACCATGTTCGAGACGCTGGCGCCGCTGGTTTCCGAGTACATGCCTAAGCACAAGCCGCGCTACCTCATGGGCGTCGGTAACCCTACCACGCTCGTGCGCGGCGTTGGCGTGGGCATCGACATGTTCGACTGCGTGCTGCCGACGCGCACCGGCCGCATGGGTACGGCGTTCTCCAGTGAGGGTCGCCTTAACTTTCGCAACGCGCGCTTTGCGCACGACGACGGCCCCATCGACCCCACCTGCACCTGCCCGGTGTGCACGGGCGGCTACAGCCGCGCGCTCATCCGCCACATGGTCACGCAGAAGGAGATGCTCGGCGGCATTCTGCTGTCGATGCACAACATCTACTACCTGCTCAACCTTATGCAGCGTGCCCGCCAGGCCATTATTGAGGGCCGCTACGGCGCGTTTGTGAGCGATTGGATGAACAGTCCTGCGGCGGTGGATTACTAAGGGCGGCGCGGACGCGTACGGAGCGCGGGCAACGGCAAAGGGCGAGCGTCGGCCGGTCGTCGCGTTTGCTAACACGGTTGCGCGACCGCTGACCGATAGCTTGCAAGCGCTTGATGCATCGTGGGTACCATACCGAATAGTTGATGTTCGGGCGGGTGTTTGGCGCATGGCGTCGACCCCGCCCATTTCTATTTTCGATAGGAGTATCCCATGATTAAGAATGAGAGCGTCGAGGGCGAGCCGGCCTACGACGAGACGTACCGCCGCGGTCCCGTGGTCATGCGCGGCCCTATGATTCCCAAGGACAACACCTACGCCAACCTGCTGGCGCCCGAGGATTCAACCGACTGGCTGCACGCCGACCCCTGGCGCGTGCTGCGCATTCAGGCAGAGTTTGTCGATGGCTTTGGCGCGCTGGCCGAGCTCGGACCCGCAGTGACCATCTTCGGCAGCGCCCGCACGCCCAAGACCGATCCGCTCTACAAGGCGGCGCGCACGGTCGGGCGCAAGATTGCCCAGCGCGGCGTGGCGGTTATCACCGGTGGCGGTCCCGGCATCATGGAAGCGGCCAACAGGGGAGCGGCGAGCGTCAACGGCAAGTCAGTTGGTTTGGGCATTGAGCTGCCGCACGAGCATGGGCTCAACAAATATGTGAACCTCGGTATGGACTTCCGTTACTTCTTTGTGCGCAAGACCATGTTCGTCAAATACAGCTCGGGCGCCATCGTGTTTCCCGGAGGTTTTGGTACGCTCGACGAGATGTTCGAGGTGCTCACGCTGGTGCAGACGCACAAGGTCAAGCGCATGCCGCTCGTTTTGGTGGGCACCGAGTACTGGCAGGGCCTGTTCGACTGGCTCAACGGCCCGGTGATGGACGCCGGTATGATCAGTCCGCTCGATCCCGAGCTCGTACACATCACCGACGACCTCAACGAAGCCGTCGACATTGCCCTGAGCGGGCTGATGTAGGGCAATCGTGCCCACCGCGATATGAATATGTATGGCAATCTGATGCTATCTAACGTCAGTTTGCCATTTATATTGGGTATACTGATGCAAAAGACGAGGGCGAGGAGGTCGCGTATGTCTACTGCAACGGTTAAGCCTACGACGGTTCGCATCGAAGAGGGGCTCAAGGAGCAGGCGACTGAGTTCTTGGATTCGGTCGGCCTCAGCCTCAATTCCTATCTCAATCTTGCCGTTCGGCAGCTTGTAAATCAGCGAAAGATTCCTTTTGAGATTGTAGGAAGGGCGGAAGTGCCCAACGAGGCGACGAGGCGTGCCATGGTAATCGCCGAGGCTCATGAGTTGGGGATTTTGCCGGACGATAGCCCGTCATTCAACGACGCTGATGAGCTTATGTCGTTCCTCGATGAGGACTAGCGATGTTTGAGATTAAAGTCGAGGCTCAGTTTAAGGCGGATTACAAACGGACGATGCGCATCCATCCGCAGCTAAAGAGTGAGTTTAAAGCGGCGGTTGCAGAGCTTGTGGCCCATGGGTCGCTTCCAGCGGAGTGCGGCGCCCACGAGCTCTCAAACCCGGGCGGAAACTACAACGGCCACATCGATTTCCACCTATCCGATGGCTTGGTCGATGTGGTTGTTCTATATCTGCCCCATAAGACTAACCCAGTGATCAGGCTGGTGCGAATGGGCACTCATCAGGAGCTTTTTCAGGGTCCGCTGGGCTGATCGCCGATTTCTAAGTTGCGGTGGAATAGGGATTGATTTGCGGCCGATAAGCCAAAAACAGTCCCTATTTCACCGCATCTGATGTGGGCGTTCCTAGCGAGTTGGCTGGTAGCGGGGGCAGTAGCTGATGGCGATGGCGTCGACGCCCACGTGGGTGGCGATGGTGCAGCCAATGGGGCCGGTGCCGGCGTCTACGTAGTCTTGGCCTGCGAGCGCTTGGTTAACGAGCTCCTGCTCCTCGGCAGCACCGGTCGTGAGCACGCGCACGCTGGAGCCCGGGTGCTCGGTCAAAAACTCGAGGCAGCCAGCCATGGTGTTTGCAACGATGCGCTTGGCACCGCGGCCCTTTTTGATGGCCTTGATCTCGCCCGATTTCCACTCCGGCGAAACGGCCAGGCGAATGTTGAGCATCTGAGTGAGCTGGCCGGCGAGTTTAGGTGCGCGGCCGTTCTTGACCAGGTTCTCGAGTGTGCGCGGAATCAGCAGCAGGTGTGCGTCTGGCAGCGTCGCGCGGATCTGTGCCTCGGTCTCGTCCAGGCTGCGACCGTCCTCGCGCATGGCGAGCGCGTACTCCACCAGCAGGCCTTCGGCACCCGAACCGGTGCGCGAATCGATGCAGCGCACGTCGAGCTCGTGGGTCTCGGCCGTCAGGTTGGCGTTGGCATAGCAGGCGGACCACTCGCTGCACAGCGAGATAAAGATGGCGCTATCGTGGCCGTCGGCGAGCACGCGGTCAAAGAGTGCCTTGAATTCGCCGGCGCTCGGCTGCGAGGTGTGCGGCAACTGCTCGGAGCCAGCCATGCGGGCGACGTATTCCTGGGCGGTAATCTGTACCTGGTCGAGCAGGTCCTCACCCTCGATAATCACATGCAGCGGAATCACGTAAATGCCGAGCTCTTGGGCGCGGGCAGGGGAGATGTCCGACGTGGAGTCAGTTATGATGGCAAAAGACATAATTGCACCTTTCGTTGGGGCGCTTGCGCGCCGCCTTCTGAGAGCAAAGTGCGACAAGTATAGTAGAGTCGTTCCACATTACTAGGTTCAATTGTTGAATAGTCAACAGTTTGAAGTGTCGGTGTGGAAATCGTCAACTGGGGAAGAGGAATGCCGATGGAGGCGTTGGAGATAGGCAAACGGCCGGTCGTGTTGTTCGATTTTGACGGCACGGTGGCCGATACGGGTCGGGCGGTGATGACCTCGACGCGCAAGACGCTGGCTGCGCGTGGGTTTACGGAGGCGCAGATGGGTGACTTGCGCCGTATGATCGGGCCTCCGCTGTGGAAGAGCTTCCACGACTTTTACGGCTTCTCGCGCGAGGAGTCGCTGGTGGTGGCCGATGAGTACCGCGCCTTTTTTGACGAGCTGGGTCCGGAAGAGTACCCCGTGTTCGATGGGATCCCCGAGCTGCTCGACGGGCTGGCCGCCCAGGGCAAGCGTGTGGCCGTGGCGACGTCGCGCATGGAGGCAAAGTGCATCGACATGGTGCATGAGCTGGGGCTTTCTCAGTTTGAGGCCGTGGTCGGCATGAATCCGCCACAGGGACGCGAGACCAAGGCGGATTCGGTCCGCGATGCGCTGGCGGCGCTCGGCGCGACTGCTGACGAGGCCGTGATGATCGGCGACCGCTTTAATGACGTGGAGGGCGCGCACGCGATGGGCGTGCCGTGTATTGGCATCTATTCGGGCGCGGCGGCGCCGGGCGAGCACGAGGCAGCGGGCGCCGATGCGGTGGTGCATTCGGTGGCCGAGCTTGCTAAACTTTTCGCTATATAAGTACTTGATGTGAGGGGCGGCACACTTGCCCCCCATTGGTAAGGAGGTCGTCCATGAATCAGGTGGAGCAGAGCGTTACCGAGTATGTCGACGAGGTCTGGGAGGATGTCGTCGCCGATATCGAGCAGCTGGTGAGCTATCCGTCCGTGGCGGTTTCTGCCAATGCGGAGCCCGGCGCGCCGTTTGGCCGTCCGGTTCGTGACGCGCTCGACTGCGCGCTCGGCATCGCGCAGAAGCTCGGCTACCAGACAAGTGACGACGAGGGCTACGTGGGCATTGCCGATATCCCGGGTCGCGGTGACAAACAACTCGCGACCATCTGCCACGTGGACGTGGTGCCCGCCGGCCCCGGCTGGAATACCGATCCGTTTGCGATGGAGCGCCGCGAGGGCTGGCTGCTCGGTCGCGGCGTAATCGACGACAAGGGTCCGGCCGTGCTGTCGCTCTACGCCGGCGCCTATCTGCTCAAGCACGGCATTGTGCCGCGCTATACCTTCCGCGCGCTGCTGGGCTGCGATGAGGAAGTGGGCATGTCCGACGTTCACCATTATCTGGAGAACCACGCAGATCCCGACTTTCTGTTTACGCCCGATGCCGAGTTCCCGGTCTGCAATGCCGAGAAGGGCCAGTTTGGGGCGACGTTTGTGAGCTCCAAGATCGACGGCGGGCGCATTGTGTCGTGGAACGGCGCCGAGGCGAGCAACGCTATTCCGTCGCAGTCTATCTGCGAGCTTGCGATTGCCGTCGATGAGCTGCCGGCGCCCGTTGAGAACGCCGACCGCCTGGAGATCACGGCACTCGATAACGGGCATGCGCAGATTTTCGCCCACGGCATTGGCGGTCATGCCTCGATGCCCGAGGGGACGATCAACGCCGTCGGCCTGATCGTGACGTACCTGCGCGAGGTCGAGGATGCGTTTGGCGCCCGCGGCGAGCGCCTGCTGACGCCTGCCGAGCACGAGTTTGTCAAGTTTCTGGCCTTTGTACATGCGGACGCCTATGGCCGCGGCCTGGGTATCGACGCGACGAGCCCCGCGTTTGGCCCGCTCACGTGCAACCCCGGCGTCATCCGTGTGGCGGATGGCCACATCGAGCAGGTCATCGACGTGCGCTTCCCCGACAGCACGAGCGCCGATACCATCTGTGAACAGCTCGAGCCGCTCGTGGGCCGCTTTGGTGTAACGTATCGCGTGGGTCGCGCCAAGGTGCCGTTCTCAGTTTCGGCCGACGACCCGGCCGTGAGGGCGCTGATTGACACCTATAACGAGTTTACGGGTAAGCATGCCGAGCCCTTCGCCATGGGCGGTGGCACGTACGCACGCAACTTTGCCCGCGCCGTGTCGTTTGGCCCCGAGGAGACCGGCCTTGAGCTGCCCGCGTGGGGCGGCCAGATGCACGGCCCCAACGAGTGCGCCAACGAGGAACAGCTCAAGCAAGCGCTCAAGATCTATATCGTTGCGATCCTCCGTTTGAATGAATTAGAGCTTTAAGGTTTCGCGGTTTCCCAATCTAAGTTGCGGTGGAATAGTTCCTAGAATGGGCCATTTGATGGCCAAGCAGGAACTATTTCACCGCAACTTCGTTTTTATTGGTGTAAAAGACTGGCCATGTTTGGCGGCGGGTTTGTTATTCGTTTGTAAAGGCTGGGCCGCGCTTGCGGTAAGGGTTTATCAAATGCCCGTAAGAAACCGCAGTTGGCGCGGGTGCTGCCCGGTCGGGGTCGTATCTTTCCAAACAGCAAAGCGGGCAGGGTGCCCGCGATTCGCATGTACGAAAGGAAGATCATGCTCGATCAGGCTTATTCTCGTCGTCAGTTCCTCGGCCTCGCTGGTGGTCTTGCCAGCATCGTCGGTCTCGGTCTCGTTGGTTGCGGCGGCTCCGGCGCATCCGATGCCGCCGACAAGGGTAGCGCCACTGCTGCCGAGTCCGTCTCCGGCGAGGTGACCTACGACGGTGCCTCCTCGTTCCAGGCTCTCGTCGAGGCCGCTGCCGAGAAGTTCATGGATGCCAACCCCGACGTCTCCGTCTCCGGCTCGGGCAACGGTTCGGGCAAGGGCCTGACCGCTGTCGCTGCCGGCACCGTCACCATCGGTAACTCCGACGTCTTCGCCGAGACCAAGCTCGAGGCCGACCAGGTCAAGAACCTCGTCGACCACGAGGTCGCCGTCGTGGGCATGGGTCCCGTCGTCTCCAAGAACGTGACGGTCGACGACCTGTCCCTTGAGCAGCTCAAGGGCATCTTCTCCGGCCAGATCACCAACTGGAAGGAGGTCGGCGGCGACGACGCCAAGATCGTCGTTCTCAACCGCAAGGCCGGTTCCGGCACCCGCGCTACCTTCGAGGCCGCCGTCTTTGGCGATGAGGCCGTCGACTTTAAGGGCGACGCCGAGCTCGACAAGTCCGGCGATGTTCAGACTCAGATGGGCAGCACCGACAACGCCATCTCCTACCTCGACTTCTCGCACTTCGATGACTCCAAGTTCAACGCCATCAAGGTCGAGGGCGTGGAGCCCAAGAGCGCAAACGTCACCGACGACTCCTTTAAGATCTGGGCTACCGAGCACATGTACTGCGCAAAGGACGCCGACGAGGCCACCAAGGCCTTCCTGGAGTTCATGCTTTCCGACGACGTCCAGGGCAAGCTCGTCGAGGAGCAAGGCTTTATCCCCGTCTCTGCCATGAAGGTCGTCAAGGACGCCAGCGGCAAGGTCTCTGCTAAATAAGTAACCGCCCCGGAAAGGTTTGCAATGGCAAAACAGCTGCCAAAGCGCGACCTTGAGAACGTGGGTCTGGGCGTCACGGGTGCGTGCGTAGCGCTCGTGACGCTTGTCGTTGCCGCGCTCATCGTTATGGTCGCCCAAAAGGGCCTCTCGGCTTTTCTCAAGGACGGCGTCTCGGTCGTCGAGTTTTTCACCGGCACCAAGTGGGACCTGGCCAACACGGCCGAAAACGGCCTGCCTTATACCGGCGCTCTGCCCCTGATCGTCACCTCGTTTGCGGTCATGGTGCTCTCCACGCTTATCGCGC